>JAZDOF010000160.1:0-20378 GCA_043799015.1 Pseudomonadota bacterium
CGCGATCCCGGAATCATCCCTTGCGGGATTACAGCATCATGCGGGCGAACACCTTGGCGTTCCCCAAAAGGTTGTCTAAGGAAATCTTTTCGTTAGGAGCATGTGCGTATTGAAGAACTTTCTCCCAGACAGCGGCCGGCAACCCTTTCTTTCTAAAGAAAGCCGCGACCGTCTGGCCGCCGATGCCCACCGGTCGCGCCTGTACGCCGTAGACTTCCTGAAGCGCCTGAGCAAGCGCCACTACGACCGGCGCATCGGGTTGAGTCGGTGTGGGGGCCTGAAATGCCAGATGCTCATCAACGGACGTCGTAACTCCGAACTGCTCATCCGTACGGCGGGCCGCTTCGCGCATGACTTCCGTTACCGCGGACAACTCAACCTCGGGAAGGACCCGACAATCATAGTAGAAAACCGTCTCCCCGGGGATAGTGTTGACGTTGGGAACCGTACGGTCGCAACGAGTGGGCTCGAAGGTGCTGTCCGGCGGATTGAAAAAAGCATTGCGCTGATCGAAACGTTCTTTGAGTACTCGATCCAAGTCGGTCACCAAGTGGGCGGCCGCCCGAAAAGCATTTCGACTCAGATCCGGTCGACTGGCGTGCCCTTGTGACCCTACCACTCGGAATCGAGCCTGCAGAAAGTGCTTTTCCGCTATTTCGACGTGATTGCCCTCCTGGTTGCCGGCGTCCGGCACCAGGATGAGATCATCGGGCCGGAACAGTTCCGGGCGTTGGTCCAACACATACTCCAGCCCGTATCGGCTGCCCGTCTCTTCGTCGGAGACGATTGCCAAACCTACGTTGACCGCAGGACCGCATGTCTCCTTCACCGCCTTGACGGCAAAAATGCTCGCGGCAAGCGATTGGCCGTTATCCTCCACGCCTCTGCCGAACAGGAACCCGTCCTTGACGAATGGGCTGAACGGGTCGAAATCCCAAAGCCCGGGTTCGCCCGGAGGCACCACGTCCATATGGGTGAGTATCCAAAGCGTGCGGCCGGAGTCGGTCCCATTGAAAAGGGCCAGGAGATTGGGCCTTACTCCATCGGGCACCCGGTCATCCGGGGCATGAACTTCCATCTCACTATCGGGACCTATAGATCGGACCATGTCCCGAATTACGCGATATTTTTCCATTTCGCCGGTGCCCTGATTATCAGGTCCCAAAGCCGGTATGGAGCATATTCGTGCTAAAAAATCGGTGCATCGGTCGGTTAGGTCGTCTATTTTGCGAGACGCATCAAGAAATCCCACCATGCCTCCGGAAACACATAAGAAAAATGCTGATACAGCAGCACACTGATCCACCGGTATGTTACGGGATTTGTTTCACGCCTGTCAAGCTGGAAAAGAGGCCGAATGGTAACCATTCACTCTTGTGGGGAAGGCTTGCCGGCCTGCCGCGATCGGACTAAGAAAACTCGCAGACTGGAAAGCCTGCGCCACGTTGAGATTGGAATGTCCCCCTCGTAACTGAATGGTTAGGGCCAAATAAACCTGAATCCGTTATTCGTGGAGGGACCGGCGGTAATGCGGCGCGTACTGGGAAGGAAGAATTCGGACTCGGGCAAAACACGTTTCCCCTCGTTTGGTTTCCCCGGGGATCCGGAGCAAGTGACAAAAGTTCGGTCCGTAACGGCGAGATGCCGGGAGGAGCCGAATCCCTCCAAACCATATGGCTTGAAATAAGGGATGAGACCGTAGCCCCGGCTTTCAATCCGGGCCGAGAACGGTTGGGGGCGGGAGCACACGCTTTCCGGTGAGATGATCCGGTGTAATCGTAGAGTGCGACCGATTGTTAACTCATGAAAATCAAACCACAAAGTCACCAAGAAATCAAAAGGTAACCATTCAGTCTCGTGGGGCAGGCTTTCCAGCCTGCCGAGGCTTTCTTCCACAAAAACCGCAGGCTGGAAAGCCTGCCCCACGTTGAGAGGAGATTTTTCCGCTCATAAGTGAATGGTTACAATCAAAAGCCGATTCAATCTATATACGGCACCCGGGATCGTCTCCATTTGTGTCTTAGTGACTTCGTGGCTTCGTGGCTGATTCTTTCTTTCTGCGACGTGATCGATTACGCTTTTCTTACGTATATGGACGTTCGGGCGGTCCGAGGGCCGCCCGGATCGATCGGTATCTTCACCGCACCCGGCGGTGTAATCGCCTAATGTTGTCAGGAATGGCCGCCGGAGTGAGAACTGCATGAGCCTGCGATATCTCTGCCCGGTCCTGATGATGCGAACACCGAAAGCAGCTTCCGGGTTTCCGATGCGCCGCATTGAGGGCACGCAACCTCGCCGGATTCCGAGTTGAACACCAAGCGTTCAAACTCGTTGTCACACTTTGTGCATTTGAATTCGAAGATGGGCATGCATCCTCCCTCAGCCGCAACAGCCCGCGGCTTTCCCTTCAAGTTCCGCCGTTGGACCGAACACGGTATACTTGATGTTTAACCCACCGGACTTTTTAACTAATCCTGACGTAAAGGGATCCATGACCACAGGAAGATCGCTTGATTCGAACGACTCATCACCTGCTCGTGGCTCATCCAGAGCCAAACCCAAACTGGGTCCGCCTCATCCGAAGCCGCCGAAGTACACGCGAACGACCTGGTTGTCCTTAATCTCCTTTCGGAGGTATTCCTGCGCTTCTGCATCGATGGTAACCATTTATGACTCCTAAGCGGAATTATGACCGCTCCTTATTAGTTAATATCAATATATCAATAGTCAAGCTTTTTATCCAGGCCCTGTTCAGGCATTCACGCCTGTGCGCCCCAGGTTATGCCCAAATGTCCTTGACTTAAGGAAAAAATCGTCATTCGGCATAGTTATGACGAGAAGCACGGCGGGCAAAATGCTTAAGTCGACGGCACCGGGTTTTGGTGCGGGGGGCATGGCCATTGAAACAAGATATCGGGTGCCCTACGTAGTTCATCATAACAAGTGCTTATGGAATTTGATGGGATATTTTCACTCTCTCGCTTATAGCCGTCGCCCAACGGTGCTCACTTTCCGGACCGGGCCCGCCCGGCTCGGTCTCCCAATGAACAGCAAGTCTCACGATGAAGGACCGCCAACCCTCTCTGTTCGGCTTCCGCCAGGGCCTGATCCGCCGGCAAGGCGATTGAGTTTACGCCTGCACGAACAGCAAGCACATCGAGTTCCCGCCTGTACCGTCCACGTGGCCGGGCGCATCCCAAGGACGCTTGAATGTCGGGTAACTCCAAGCGGGCTAGGATTAGGAATTCCGCGACGCAGGCCGGCGCAGGAGGTACTACGTTTTCCATGGGGGTTCCGCGTGTCGGTGTCAGCACGACGACTACGTATTTCTTCAGCGGGTATTGTTTTAGGATTTCGATCGCCGTTCTTTCTCCTCGTTGCCGGCCGTAATGCATGCCGAAGAGGATGTGGGGCACCATCTCCAAATCAGCCTCGGTAAGGGCGTCCAGCGTTCTGCGTATCGTGCCCACTCCATCCTTGAGATGGTACACTTTTTCAGCGGTATCATCGTCGCCTATGACGTCAACCAGGGCTTGGTCCACTCCGGCGGCCTTGAGGTCCCGCGCTGTCGACACGTTGATCTGACCCGGATGAACGGTAACAATGAGGCCGGTTTCCACCTTGAGACGCTCGATGGCCGGTATGAAATCCTTCCACGGCAGTTGGCCGTGCGAATCGCAACCGCCGCTTATGAGGATTCCGTAGTCTCCACGACGGTAACTTTCCAGGCCTGCCTCGAACAGTAGCTCGGGTGATTGAACAGGTGCCATCGTTCTCAGTAAACCGCCTTTGCAATGCTCGCAATCCAGTGCGCATTCGCTGCCGGTGATGGATACGGCACGGTAGCGTCCGCGCCTCCCGTCCACAACGAACATTCCGGGCACGTGGGCGGTGAGGACGTTGCCGTGCCGGGTCCTAGAGTATTCCCAAGCTTTTGAAAAGAGGTCGGTACCGACGACCGATTCGTACATGATGCCCCTGTTGCATATCTATATGAAGTTCTTTCGACAACATGCCGCAGTTCATCCCGTAACATCCCCGATTGAAGTTGTCCCACGTGGATTGTCCCGTGTCAACAACCCATTCGGTCCCGGCCCTCCGGATCGACGTCCGCGCGGATTGGGAGTCTATTTCTACGGTTTTGGGGTTTTACCCGTATAAGCGAGCAAAGGGGGAACCGATCGTCTTCTTGAAGAACTCGCCCGTCGGCCGGGAACCAGCTTCGAAAACGGTTGTCCAAATAAGCAGGAATAGAATCACAAGTTATTATCATATGTAAGATGATAAACATCAAGTAGAAAAGAACTTGACAACAGAACCCTTTGGTTCTATAGGAGGTCTTCCAGAAGCGTAGCAGTCTGGGATATCGAAACCTTACGGGTCTGGGGCTTGGGCCCCCTGAGTCGAGCGCCCGACCATGTGCCGTACAGGCTACGGGCATAGGGTACGGACAACCGACCCAACGGCATCAGGAGAACGGCGTGCATGTGCCTGTTCTTATAAATGAAATTATCGAACACCTCGTGCCGAAACCGGGCGGTGTTTACCTGGACGGAACCCTCGGGGACGGAGGTTACTCCCGTGCCTTATTGGATGCCTCGAAGCCCGACGGGTCCGTAATAGGTCTGGATCTGGATCCGGACGCGGTGGCCCGAGCCGCCGTAAATCTCGATGTTTACGGAGACCGCTTTCGTGCCGTGCATGGCGGCTTCCACGAGGCGCCCGCCATTCTCGAGGGCCTCGGCACGGCGGATTTGGACGGAGCGGTGTTGGACTTGGGATTGTCATCGGACCAGCTAATGGACCCCGAACGGGGGTTCGGTATCCAAAGCGACGGGCCTTTGGACATGCGTTTCGATACCACATCGGGAGAAACCGCCATGGACCTGCTTCGGAACCTATCGGTCCGTGGTCTGGAAGATATCCTGGAAAGATACGGAGAAGAGCCCCGACATCGAAGGGTGGCCCGCGCAGTGATGGATGCCCGAGATCGGGGATTGATCCGGTCCGCCAAGGACTTGGCCGGGGTCGTGAATCGAGCGGTGGGAAGGTTTCGAGGCAGGATTCATCCTGCGACCCGTACCTTCCAAGCTCTGAGGATAGCTGTGAATCATGAGTTGAAAAACGTGGAAAAGGCTTTGGACGTTATCCCCACGTTACTCAAGGTAGGTGGTCGGCTGTGCGTGGTCTCGTACCATTCGCTGGAAGACAGGCTGGTGAAGCTGTCGTTCCGGGCAAGGAAGGCCGAATCGGAATCTTGGTTGGTGGTCTTTCCTAAGCCTCTTCGTCCGGGCCGAGAAGAGGTGCTGAGGAATCCGAGATCACGGTCGGCGAAAATGAGAGTGCTGGAGCGAAGATAGAAGTACCATCTCGTGCGCGGACAAACGGTACGCAAGGATGAGAATCGCGTTGGGCGTCGGTCCGGGGTCGAATGAGCACGAGGGTATTTGAAAATATATGGGAATAATGGATGGTTCGCGCCAAAAGGAAAAAATCCGGGCGATCAGCATCACTGAAGCGGTTCACCGCCGCAGCGCGGGTCCTGGTCGGACTCTTGCCGGGATTCGCGACATTCGGCACACGACTTCGGCGGGCCGGTATCTTCACCGCCTCGGTTCTGGCCGTGTGGCTGTTGTTCGTAGGTCTGTTTTACGTGTGGACAAGGATGCAACTCGTCCAGATAGGGTACGAGATTGCCAAACTGGAAGAGGAGAATAAGGACCTCAAGAAAAGAAAAGGGGAGCTGACGCTGGAAATCGCGTCGTTGGAATCCCCTTGTGAGCTTGAAAAACAGGCCCGTACCAAGGCCGGGTTGGTTTTCCCCGAAATGGGAAAAGTGGTTCATGTACCCTGAAAGAGAAAAGCGGATCAATTGGATCGGGTTCCGCATAGCGCTGGTGGGATCGTTATTTGCCCTCGGCACGCTTGTGCTCATCATGCGCGCCTACCAGTTGCAGGTTACGGAGGCCGAACAACTGCAAGCCCGAGCCAACAAGGCCCGTACCCGAGTACTCCAACTCGAAGGCCGCCGTGGGGCACTGCTTGATCGTTCAGGGGAACAGATAGCCGCCAGCCTGGAGGTCACTTCCATATTCGCACGTCCGCACCGAGTCGAGGACAAGAAGTCCGCGGCAAAGGTGCTTGCCGAGTCACTGGAGATGGAATCGGACGAGGTGCTGAAGAAACTGGAAGAGAATAAGCCGTTTGTCTGGATTCAGCGCAGGGTTTCGCCGCTAATGGCCGACAAGGTATCGAAGGCGGATCTCAAGGGCGTCTTCAGCGTGAAGGAGCACAAGCGCTTCTATCCTTTGAAGAGCCTGGCCGCGCACGTCATAGGCTTCGCAGGTATGGACTCGGCAGGCCTGGAGGGCTTGGAATTGTATTATGACCGCGACCTAAAGGCCGATCCTGTCCCCATAACGGCTCAGCGCGACGCGTTGGGCCGACCGGTGATGTTCACCGGTCCCGCAAGGGCTCCGAATAGGCTGGATGTCCATCTCACAATAGACAGGAATATCCAGTACATCGCCGAAAAGGAACTTGAAGAGGTGGTTCGAAGGGAAAAGGCCGTCGGCGGAACGGCGGTCGTGATGGACGCCGACTCCGGTGACGTGGTCGCATTGGCCGTACAACCGACCTATAACTTGAACCTTTTTCACACGGCGCCGGCGACCATTCGAAGGAATAGAGCGATAGCGGACACGTTTGAGCCCGGATCCACTTTCAAGGTTTTCTTGGCCGCAACGGCGCTTGAATTGGACTTGGTTACGGATATGGAAAAGATCGTATGTCACAACGGTCTCTACAAATACAACGGGGCTGAAATCCACGATGTAACGCCTCACGACCGACTGTCTTTTGAGGAAGTCTTCGTCCATTCGAGCAACATTGGAGCGGTGAAGATTTCAGAGAAACTGAAGAAGGGCGAGTTCTTCCGATTACTTCAGGGTTTCGGGTTCGGCGCTCTGACTGAAGTGGATTTCCCTGGTGAACGATCCGGGGTGCTTTCGCCGCCGGCTCGATGGTCCAATCTGACCAAAGCCAACCTCGCGTTCGGCCAAGGGATAACGGTGAGCGGCCTTCAAATCACCACGGCTTTCGCAGCGGCCGTCAACGGGGGCTTCCTGTACAAGCCCCAATTCATGCGGAAGGTAACGAACGCTTTGGGCGAGACGGTGCGTGAGAACCGGCCCACCTTGGTACGTAGAGTAATTAAGCCGGGAACCTCCGAACGGCTGATCAAAATACTGCGCCGGGTGGTGCTGGAGGGAACGGGCAAGGCAGCCGGCATCCACGGCGTGGACATTATCGGCAAGACGGGAACCGCGCAAAAGGCCGAGCCTTCGGGAGGGTACTCCCGCGACAAGTATGTGGCTTCTTTCATTGGGGCAATTCTGGATCTAAGGCCTCGGCTCGTCATATTCGTCATGATAGATGAACCGGCCGCCAAGCACCGTATGGGAGGCAAAATAGCGGCCCCGGTTTTTAAGAACATGGCGGAGCGAATATTGGCCTTGTACGGTCGTAACCCCGGGAAACCGGAGACTTTGCTTGCCTCCTCCCAGGCTGACGCGAGGGGCCGGGGTGCCGCTCGGAACAGGCCGGCAGCTCTGAAGAAAGGTTCCCGAGAAGGGGAGTGGATAGTGCCGGACCTCAAGGGACTGGACATGCGCCAAGTGCTCGATCTATGCACCAAAATGAAGTGTGACGCGGCATTCAAAGGGTCGGGTTACGCGGTGCAACAGGACCCCCAACCTGGGGCGGTGCTCCAAGAAGGCTCGCCGCTGGCGGTGAGTTTTGAAGGATAGAGTGGTGAACGTTTCTCTCAAGGACATTGTTGCCGATCTGGATACCCCGTTGGTGAAGGGCGACCTCTCCGTGGAGGTTACGGGCGTTACCCACGACAGCCGGAAGGTTGTTCCCGGGTGGGCCTTTGTGGCCAAGCCCGGGGCCAAGTCCGACGGACACGAGTTCATTTCGGCAGCCCTTAAGAATGGAGCGGCAGCGATCTTTGCCCAACGCGCCGAAGGCGCTGAAGCAGCGGGTGTTCCTTGGGTAACGTTGCCGGATACGAGACCGGCCCTGGGGCGAATCGCGGCCGCGGTATACGACCGACCGACCGAGCGACTTACCCTCGTGGGCATCACGGGCACCAACGGCAAGACCACCTTAACGTTCCTGCTCGAAGCGATCATCAAGGCCTCGGGCGGAAGCCCGGGAGTGGTCGGGACCATAGACCACCGCTGGAAGGAAAGGGCGGTCCCTGCCGCGAACACGACTCCGGAAGCCTCGGACCTCCAACGCCTTTTTCATGACATGGTTCAGGATGGAGTAACACACGCGGTGATGGAAGTCTCCTCTCACGGACTCGACTTGTTCCGATCGGAAGGTTGCCTGTTCGACGTGGGTGTGTTCACCAACCTGACCCGGGACCATTTGGACCACCACGGGACCATGGAGGAGTACTACAGAGCCAAGAGAAAGCTGTTCACGGACCTCCTGGCCCATTCGTGCAAGAGCAAACGCTCAGCGGTGATCAATCTGGACGATCCGTACGGCTTGAGACTGGCGGCTGAAATAACGGATCTTACCGTGATCGGTTACGGCACCTCCGACAAATGGTCGGTTTATCCCGAGGATGCGTCCATCGGGCACAAGGGAATACGTGCCGACATTCGAACCCCCTCGGGGTCGGTGAGTATCAATTCCAGCCTGACCGGATCGTTCAATCTGATGAATATCCTCGCTGCCGTGGCAGTTGCGGAACGGTTGGGCATCGAGGCCGACCAAATCCGAGCCGGGATCGAAGCCGTGAGAATAGTGCCGGGACGTTTGGAACGTATTGATACGCCGAAAGGCACGATCTTCGTCGATTACGCACACACCCCCGATGCGCTGAAGAATGTGCTCGACGCGCTCGGCCGTCTCGGCACGGGCCGGATCATTACCGTCATGGGGTGCGGAGGCGACAGGGATAGGACCAAGCGGCCCATGATGGGAACTGAAGCCGCGGCGGGCAGTGATGTGGTGATCATCACCTCGGACAACCCGAGAAGCGAAGAACCCGACGACATCATCGCTCAAGTGGTGCCCGGAGTGGAAGCACAAGGGTTCACCGAGCTTTCCCATCATGTGCACGGCAGCCCTCTGCGGCCATGCTGCTATCGGGTGATGCCGGACAGAAGGGACGCCATTTTCTGGGCGGTGGAAAACATGTCCGCCGGAGATGTGCTTCTAGTGGCCGGCAAAGGTCATGAGACCTACCAGGAAATCAAGGGGATCCGCTATCCCTTTGATGATCGGGAAACGGTACGGGAGGCGCTCTCGCTTACCTACTCCGCATGACAAGTTTACGGCGAGGATAAGGAATGAACCACCAAGACACGAAGACACAAAGAAATCAAGACCCCGGGACGGATCGGCGGGTCCCCTTGGTGCATGGGATGGGCAGCGCCCTATGATACCAATGAGCTTTCAAACCAGTGAAGTCGGAAGAGACCCCTCCCTAACCCTCCCCGTTAACGGGGAGGGAACTCCTGTCCCCCCGTTAACGTGGGGACTACAGGGGGGTAATTCTTTCAACGGTCACCTTTATGGAATCACTTACGTGCTTGCGCAATGGTATGAGAGGTCCCCTGGTCCTCTTCGTGTCTTGGTGACTTTGTGGTTTGATTTTCCGGGTTCAACGAACGATTGCGGTATTGCGTCCCCGATGCCGAATCCGGAGCCCATTTCAACGGAAACCGTGTGAGATTCGCCATGAGAGCGGAAGCAGGACCCTACAGAGTCGAAGATATCGTTCGAGCGTGCGAAGGGACAATTCTGTGCGGGCCCCAGGAAGCGGCTTTCGACGCGATTTGCACCGATTCTCGACAGGTACGACCGGGAGACCTTTTTGTGCCCATAAGGGGCGAAAGATTCGACGGTAACGAATTCATCTTGCCGGCCCTGGAAGCCGGCGCTCGAGGCAGCTTGGTGGACGGCGATATACACAGGGTACTACCTCATATTCCTGCCGATTGTGTCCTTATCCAGGTTGAGGACACTCTTCCATCTCTTTCCGACCTTGCATCAGCCCACCGTATAACCCACACCTTCCCCCTGATCGCCGTCACCGGCTCCTCGGGCAAAACAACGGTAAAGGAGATGATCGCGGGCATCCTGAGCCTGCGTCATCGTCCTCTCGTGTCCAAGGGCAATTTCAACAACATGATCGGCCTCCCGATGACCATCTTGAGTTTGAGTTCATCTCACACCGCCGCAGTCGTGGAGGCCGGAATAAATACCAAGGGTGAGATGAGCCGCCTGGCCCACGCGGCCCTACCCGACATAGCCGTCATAACTACCGCGGGTCCCGTCCATCTGGAGGGACTGGGGACGATTGCCGGCGTTGCCGAAGAGAAATACCAA
This sequence comes from Pseudomonadota bacterium, assembly GCA_043799015.1. Classification (GTDB taxonomy): domain Bacteria; phylum Desulfobacterota; class Desulfomonilia; order Desulfomonilales; family Desulfomonilaceae; genus JAZDOF01. The sequence goes on from JAZDOF010000160.1 coordinate 10,411, forward strand.
CTTGTCCGCGCTCTCCGGCCGAAGGGACGAGCAATCCTCCCCGAAGCAAACGGTTACCTCCGTGCTCTTTTGAAGGAATTCCCGGTAGAGGCGCTTCTTTTCGGCCTGGAACGGGGCGACGTAACCGCTCGGAACGTGGAATTCGGTTCCGGCACCAAATTCGCCATGGTTACTCCGTGGGGAGAACGGGAAATCTTTCTCAAGGTCCCCGGACGGCACAATGTGCTCAATGCCTTGGCCGCGGCCGCGGCGTGTCTTTCCATAGGCTGCGGTCCGGATGAAGCGGCTGAGGGACTTGCCCTGTTCACGGCGCCTCCCATGCGTATGGAGCTGATCCCGTTAACGGGGGGGCGTGTTCTAATACGTGACTGCTACAACGCTAACCCTCAGTCAATGAAAGCGGCCCTGGAAGTCCTCGCGGCAAAGGGTCGTGCCGGTCTGGCCTTACTGGCCGATATGAAGGAGCTGGGACCACAGGCCGAGGCGTTCCACGAGGAGATCGGGCGCGAAGCGGCGCGTCTCCATGTGGGCCGAGTAGTATTTGTGGGAGATTACGGGCCGGCTTTTGAGAAAGGATTCATCGGAGCCGGCGGCGACCCGGGATCGGTAAACGTGATGGAAACCGCGGAAGATGCCTGGCGTTTGGTGCTGCCGATTCTCAGCGGATATGAAGTGGTCCTGGTGAAAGGCTCCCGCTCCATGCGTATGGAAATAATGGCCGATCGAATACTGGAGGAGAAATAACCGATGCTTTACCACTTGCTGTATCCATTGGGAAGCGATGTTATTCTCTTCAACGTGTTTCGGTATATAAGTTTCAGGACGGTCATGGCCACTCTGACGGCCTTGATGATAAGTTTTCTCCTCGGTGGTCCGCTCATCGAGTACTTGAAAGCCTTTCAGATAGGGCAGATGGTCAGGGACGACGGGCCGAAGAGCCACCTGGAAAAGAGCGGCACTCCAACCATGGGGGGCCTCCTCATACTTTTCGCGATGACGTTTTCAAGCCTTCTCTGGACCCGTCTCGATAACTATTACTTCTGGTTGGTACTCGGGGTGACGTTGTCTTACGGCGCGTTGGGGTTCCTGGATGATTATCTTAAGATCATACGGAAGAATCATCGAGGACTTAGCGGTAAGGCAAAGCTCGCCGGTCAGTTCCTGGTGGGCGGCATCGTGGGTCTTATTCTATGGTGTGACCCCGGATTCAAAACCACGTTGACGGTACCGTTCTTCAAACATGTCCACCCAGATCTGGGAATTTGGTACATCCCGTTCGTGGCGCTGGTGATCGCCGGTGCCTCCAATGCCGTAAACCTTACGGACGGGTTGGACGGCCTTGCCATCGGTCCCGTAATGGTGTGCGGAGTAACGTATCTTCTGTTCGCGTATCTTGCGGGACACCTGAAGATGGCCCAGTACCTTCAGATTTCGTATGTTGCCGGGGCAGGGGAGTTGGCCGTGGTCTGCGGCGCGATGATAGGGGCCGGCATGGGGTTCCTTTGGTATAACACGTATCCCGCCGAGATATTCATGGGCGATGTGGGATCCCTGTCGCTCGGCGGATTGCTGGGAGCCGTAGCGGTCGTGACGAAACATGAGATAGTCCTGGCGATTGCCGGGGGGATCTTCGTAACCGAAGCCTGCTCGGTGATCCTTCAAGTTATCTCATTCAAAGCGACCGGCCGGCGGATCTTCAAGATGGCCCCGATTCACCATCATTTCGAGTTGAAGGGGTGGCCCGAGCCCAAGGTGTGCGTCCGTTTTTGGATCATTTCGGTGATTTTGGCCCTTATGGCCGTAAGCACCCTCAAGTTGAGGTAGAAGGAGTCGAATGAAAAAGGTCAAGTTGAGGAGCAATGAAGGGATGGAAGTATTAGCAACCGACCATGACAGGATTACGAGGGCGGTTTCCCACATCAAGCCGTGTCGAGAAGACTGCGGATCGCCCTATTTGGCTTCGGGAAGCGGCGTGAGACGTCTTATGGAGCTTGTGGGAAGACAAGATCATTTGAAACGGGTGGGACTCAGGGGCAGATGTCCCGGGGGCATGCATTATCGATCTCATGTCGCCCTGTGTCAGGGCGTTAATCGACCGAGGAAGAGGCTGAAGGTCAACTAGGAGTGTAACGCAGGCAAGCGACACGCCCGAAGCAAGGAGAACCCAAATGGGCGAAGGTGCCCGGACGGATATCATGAACCCGACGATAAGTCTTCGAAGAGGTCTGGGACCGGATTTCGTCATCCTAGGGGTGACGGCGTTGATCCTGACCATCGGTATCGTTATGGTCACCTCGTCGGGGTTCATAATCGCGTCCGGAAAGTTCGGAGACGGGTTCTATTATACGAAGAAGCAGGTCCTTGCCATAGTAATCGGCCTGGGGTTCATGTACCTTTTCTCCATCATCAACCCCGCCTTTTGGAAGCGTATCGCCGCTCATCTGATGATCATCGCTTTGATTTCCCTGGGGCTGGTTTTCGTTCCGGCTCTGGGAGTGGAGATGGGCGGTTCCCACAGGTGGCTCAAGCTTCCGTTGGGTTTCTTCTTTCAGCCTTCCGAATTCGCCAAGTTTGCTCTTGTGATCTTCATGGCGGCATCCATATCGAAGAAGGCCGAATCCATAAAGGATTTCGCGACCGGCTTCCTTCCCCACGTATTAGTGATGGGTGTGGTGGTAGGTCTGATTTTGCTTCAACCGGATTTTGGGAACGCGGTCATAATCACACTCGTGAGCTTCCTTATGCTGTTCGTAGCCGGGGTTAGGGTTCAGCACCTCTTGGGCAGTCTCGTGCTGTGCCTGCCGATCCTTTTTCACTTGGCCCTCAGCGCGCCGTATCGTTTGGCACGGCTTAAGACATTTATCGATCCTTTGAGCGACCCACTCAAAGCGGGGTGGCAAGTCTTCCAGAGTCTTACGGCGTTCGGTTGTGGGGGCGTGTGGGGCGCGGGAATCGGCAAGGGGCTTCAGAAGCTCTTCTACCTTCCTCAGCCCCACACGGACTTCATATTTGCGGTGGTGGGAGAGGAAACGGGACTGGTGGGCGTTGTAGTGCTTATTTTGCTGTTCTATGTGCTGATCTGCCGAGGCCTCGTCGCTTCCATCAGAGCCAAAGATCCCTTCAGCAGGTACGTCGCATTCGGAATAACCACTTTGATCGGGCTTCAGGCAATTGTGAACATGGCCGTCGCCATGGGTATCCTACCCACCAAGGGGCTCCCGCTGCCTCTTGTATCGGTGGGCGGCACTTCGGTGATCATGAACCTGGCCGGCATCGGCATCCTCATGGCTGCATCGAAAAGCTCGGAGAAGGAACCAAGGGAGGCTAGGTCATGAGACTCGTCATAGCGGGAGGCGGTACGGGAGGGCATCTATTTCCCGCGTTGGCCGTAGCCGAGGCCATAGCGAAGGAGGTGCCGGGCGCGTCCGTGCTCTTCATCGGAACGACGCACGGCATCGAGGCCCGCACCATACCGGGTACAGGCTTCGATATCCGATACATAAAAGTGAGAGGGATACGAGGGACCGGGTTGTTGAACACGGTTCGGGCGGCGTCCGAGCTTCCCGCTGCCGTACTGCAATCCGTTTCCATACTCCGCGAGTTCAAGCCGGACGTAGTCTTGGGTGTGGGCGGCTACGCATCCGGCCCGGTGCTTTTAGGGGCCCTGCTCATGAGAATCCCCACCGCGATCCAGGAACAGAACTCCGTGATGGGAACGACCAACCGCATTCTATCTAGCTTCGTCGACCGGGTATTCATCTCGTGGGAACACACCGAGCCTGCCACACCTCGTGAAAAGACGTCGGTTACGGGCAATCCCATCAGGGCGGATCTTCTGGAACCGGTGGAACCGATCCCGGCCGGGAAGGGCTTCAACTTATTGGTATTCGGCGGATCTCAAGGCGCGAGGAGTATCAACCGAGCCATGACGACCGGCCTGGACGAGCAGACGGATATCGCGGAAAAGGTCGCCATACTCCATCAGACCGGTCGAGACGCCGTTGACGAAGTCCGAAAGGCATATGACGGGGCCGGCTTTCATGCGGATGTAAGGGAATTTGTACATGACATGCGTGCGGCCTATGGTTGGGCCGATCTGGTTGTATGTCGCAGCGGCGCGAGTTCGCTCGCCGAACTGACCGCACTTGGCAAAGCGGCCATAGTCGTGCCGTTCCCATACGCCATCGGGGATCACCAAGCCAAGAATGCCGCGGTGCTTCAAGTCGCGGGTGCGGTCGGGGTGATACCGGACGCGGAATTGAAAGACGGGCTTCTGTGGAGGACCATACGCGGGCTCATGGAGAACCCGGACCGACTTGCCGCGTTGGCGGGCAATTCGCTCCGCCTTGGACGCCCCGAAGCCGCTCGGACGATAGCCTCGGCATTACTTGGGATGAAAAGGAGCCGCCGGTGATAGGGACACTTTTTAAGAGAGTCAAAGAAGTCCACTTTGTTGGTATCGGCGGCGTGGGCATGAGCGGAATAGCCGAAATCCTACTGGCGCTGGGCTTTCGGGTGAGCGGCTCCGACGTCAAGGCTTCGGCCGTTACGCAACGGTTGGAACAAATGGGGGCGCTCATAGGCATCGGACATCATCGGGACAACCTGGGTACAGCGGATGTGGCGGTATATTCGTCGGCGATACCAATGGACAATCCTGAGCTGGAAGCCGCCCGGGAGCTTCATGTAACCGTGATACCCAGAGCCGAGATGCTGGCGGAACTCATGCGCATGCAAACGTCGGTCGCGGTGGCCGGCATGCATGGTAAGACCACCACCACTTCCATGATCGCGTCGGTGTTTTCCGCGGCAGGGTTGGATCCCACCGTAGTGATCGGCGGAAAACTCAACTCCATAGGCGGCGGAGCACGTCTCGGCCAAGGCGATTTACTGGTGGCCGAGGCGGATGAGTCGGACCGATCTTTTCTTAGGCTTTTCCCGACGATTGCCATAGTCACCAATTTGGATCTCGAGCATTTGGATTGCTATTCATGCATGGAAGAGATCCGGGATGCCTTTCTCGAATTCATCAACCTGGTGCCTTTCTACGGATACGCCATACTATGTTTGGACGACCCCGAAGTGCAGAAGCTGATTCCCAGCATCAAGAAACGCTTCATCACCTACGGGACCGCGGCCCAGGCGTTCATTCGAGCACGGAAGGTTCGGTTCGAGGGCGGACGATCCATTTTCACCGTCCTTCGAGACAATGAAACACTCGGCGAAATCCGGCTGCCGATGCCTGGATTTCATAACGTGCTCGATTCTCTGGCCGCCATCGCCGCGGCCGACGTGTTCGAGGTCCCATTCGAGCAGACCAAGAACGCGCTGGAGAGCTTCGGAGGCGTGCAGCGACGTTTCACCCTACGGGGCGTAGCGGCCGGGGTGTCGGTAATAGACGATTACGGACATCATCCGACGGAAATCAAGATGGTGCTCCAGGCAGCGGGCCAAGTGGCCCAGGGGCGGGTTGCGGTCCTCTTTCAGCCGCACCGTTACACGAGGACCCAGGCTCTGTTCGAGGACTTCATAACCGCTCTCATGGATGCCGACCTCCTCTACATTATGGATATTTACGCCGCGAGCGAAAAACCCGTGGAAGGAGTTACGGCCAAGGCGCTATGCGAGGCAATCCGACATCGAGGACACAACACCGCCCGCTTTATGCCCGTCCGCGAGGACATACCGGCCGAGATAAGCCGCGCTGTCCGGCCGGGCGACATGGTTATCACTCTGGGCGCCGGAGATGTGACGCATCTCGGTGAATCGATCTTGGAAGCCTTGAGGCGGAAGGAATCAACCTCAATATGACCCTTTCCCGAAAGCATCCGGCCGAGCTAAGCCGCCTAATCAAGGGATCGGTCAGTGCGGACGTCCCCTTGAGCCGCCATACGTCGTTCAGGATCGGCGGACCTGCGGACCTGCTCGTTCGACCGAAGGATGTGAGGGACCTTCAATCAGTATTGCGCTACCTTAACGAACGGGACATCGGATGGTTCATCCTCGGAGCCGGTACCAACGTGCTTTTCCACGACAAAGGTTTCCGCGGGGCGGTGATTCCGACCAAATCCATGACCGGTTATTGCTCGACGACCAACGGAAGCGACCACATGGTTTTGACGGCCGAAGCGGGCTTTCCCCTACCGGCACTGGTGTACAAAGCCGCCGACCTAGGGTTAAGAGGCTTGGAACCGCTGTGGGGCATTCCAGGGTCCTTCGGCGGGGCCATAGCGGTAAATGCCGGAGCAGGCGGCACGTCAACGGCCGAATTCCTGCAACGGGTCCGAATTTTGACCCGCGACGGCGACGAAATCGACTCGGCTGCAAATGAAATTGAGTTCGGATATCGTCGCGCGGCATTTCCTACGGGCTCCATCATTCTTTCAGGCACGGTCCGACTGATGAAGGGGGACCGGAGCGCCATCGAAGCCGCGTTGGCCGCCCGACGAAACGAACGACGGGCTACTCAGCCCGCCGAGCGCCGCAGTGCCGGTTGCGTATTCAAGAATCCCCCGGGGCAAAGGCCCGCCGGCGCGCTTATAGATGGGCTGGGATTCAAGGGTTATTCTATTGGTGATGCCCAAGTTTCCGAAATCCATGCAAACTTCATCATCAACCGCGGGAAGGCAACGGCTGGGCAGGTACTTGAGCTCATAGAGACCATAAAGCAGAGAGTCAAAGCCGAAACCGGCATAGATTTGGAACCGGAGATCCGTATCGTCGGAGAAGGAGGGGAGAGTGTTCTTTAAGCGCAAGAGCGACAAGACTCCCCGTAAGGACGCGCGATCTCCTCAACCGGAGTCTCCGGCGGCTTCCCACGACCGTCGCGTCAAGAGGCGCGCGTTGATCAAGTCGCTTCTGACCGCGGCACTGGCTGTGGATGGCCTGCTATTGGTATTGATGGCATATGTCCTTTTCCTCCATATGCCCTATTTCAATCTCCAGCGGGTGGACGTGGCGGGCAACAGCCATCTTTCCGATGTCGAAGTGATTGAGGCGGGAGAAATAGAGTGGGGCACGAATCTGCTTACCATGAACATAAATACGGTGGCCGAGCGTCTGAAAAGGCATCCGTGGATACGCTCCGCATCGGTATACAGGAGATTGCCGGGTCAACTCGTGATAGAAATTCAGGAGAGGATGCCGCGAGCTATTCTAGCCGCGGAAAAACTCTACTATGTGGACGCTCAGGGTGATATCTTCACTCGGCTGCTGCCCGGGGACCCTACCAATTTTCCCCTGTTCACCGGAGTTACGGATCAACAGGTTAGGGCACGTGCCGGCGAGGTTCGCGAACTTCTGCGCGATGGGCTCGGGGTCCTGGAAAGCTTGGACAAAGAATCTTCGGGCTTGAACGCGAGTTGGATCGTTGAGATGCGAATCAATCCCGATGAAGGGCTGACGCTCGTCACCGGCGGTCGACGTCTCATTTTGATGGGAAAAGGCAACTACGAACTGAAATTGCAAAGGTACGGGCGATTAAAAAGGTTCTTGACCCGAAGGCGGGAATGGAATAACGCCCGAATAATCGATCTCGACTTCGAGGACCGTGCTCTCGTCCGAACAGCCGGGGCGCGCCTCCAGGGGTAACGATATGTCACGAAGCGATAACACCATCGTCGGCCTGGATGTTGGGACCACCAAGGTGTGCGCCATCATCGGAGAGGTCAACGAAGACGATATGGTGGATATCATCGGCTTGGGTACTGCTCGGTCCCGGGGTCTACGAAGGGGCGTCGTGGTAAACATCGACCAAACGGTCGCAAGTATCCGCAAAGCCATCGAGGACGCCGAGTTGATGTCGGGGTGCCGTGCCGAGAGTGCGATTGCAGGGGTCTCGGGAGGGCACATCAAGGGCATCAACTCCCACGGGGTCATAGCCGTAAAGAACCGAGAGGTCACGGCGGTGGACGTGAATCGAGTCATCGACGCGGCGCGGGCGGTGGCGATCCCGCTCGATCGGGAGGTGATTCACATCCTGCCCCAAGAATTCATGGTAGACGACCAAGACGGGATCAAAGAACCCATCGGCATGGCCGGGGTTCGCCTCGAAGCGAAGGTCCACATAGTAACCGGGGCCACGTCATCTACCCAAAACATAGCCCGTTGCGCAAACCGGAGCGGACTTCGGGTGGAGGACCTGGTACTCCAACAGATGGCCGCATCGGAGGCGGTTCTCTCTTCGGATGAGAAAGAGTTGGGCGTAGTCCTCGTGGATATCGGAGGCGGGACCACGGACATAGCGGTTTTCTTGGAAGGCGCCATTCAGTATACGTCGGTAATCCCGGTGGGAGGGGACCAATTGACCAATGACATAGCGGTCGGCTTACGGACCCCCATGGCTGAGGCGGAGAAAATCAAAACGAAGAACGGGTGCGCTCTAGGGTCCCTGGTATCGAAGGATGAAACGGTGCCGGTTCCGGGAGTCGGCGGAAGGCAACCCAGAATTGTGGCCCGATCCGTACTTGCGGACATCATCGAGCCCAGGCTGGAGGAGACTCTGGGCCTGGTGAGAAGGGAAATTGAAAAATTCGGGCTAATGGACAAGGTTGCATCGGGAGTCGTTTTGACCGGCGGCTCTGTGGCAATCGAGGGCATGTGCGACCTGGCGGACCAGATATTCGACCTCCCCGTACGACTCGGGTATCCCATAGGCATAAGCGGGCTGGTGGACGTGGTGAACTCACCTCTATACGCGACCGGAGTCGGGCTCGTACTGTGGGGCGCGCGGCGTAGAGGATTGGATATGGTCCCGTCCTTTAGGAATGACGGCAACATGATCAACCGAGTGATGGACAGGATGAAACAATGGTTCGCCGAGGCGTTTTGAGGCGTTGTCCTCATGAAGTTCGCAGGCCCCGGATCCTGCGGCCCCTTGAACGAATGAACTATGAAGCTAAGAAGGCATGGAGAAAATCCATCTCGGATTCAAGGATATTAGGAGCAATTGTTACTTGACTTCTTCGCGTATTGGTGACTTTGTGATTTGGTTTTGCGGGTCCGATCGACGGGCGCGTCGAACGATCTCCGTTTCTTGCTTTTCTGTTGCAGTTGTAAGGATTTTGTAAGGATTTTGTCCCGGCTAAGTTGAACAGTGAGGAGGTGCCGGCTATGCTGGATTTTGAAGTTGAATCCGATACTAAGGCCGTGATTCGAGTGATCGGGGTAGGGGGCGGAGGAGGAAACGCCGTAAATAATATGATACGGTCAGGCTTGACCGGCGTGGAATTCGTCGTTGCCAATACGGACGCTCAGGCCCTCCAGCACAACCTTGCCGAGATCAAGCTTCAAATAGGCGGTCATCAGACAAAAGGCCTAGGGGCCGGTGCGGACCCCGAGATTGGGAGGGTGGCGGCCAACGAAGATTACGATACCATCAGAGACGCGCTTGAAACCGCGGACATGGTGTTCATAACTGCGGGGCTGGGTGGCGGCACCGGCACGGGAGCCGCACCGATCATCGCCCGGATAGCCCGGCAGGAAGTGGGTGCCCTCACCGTCGCGGTCGTCACCAAACCCTTCATGTTCGAGGGTAAACGCCGCATGCGGCAGGCCGAGGAAGGGCTGGAACAACTGCGCCGAGAAGTTGATACCCTTATTATAATCCCCAACCAGAAGCTCCTGTCCTTAAAGAAGGACATCTCTTTTCTGGAGGCTTTTCGCAAGGCCGACGACATCTTGCTTCAGGGCGTTCGCGGCATATCGGACCTTGTTACCGTACACGGCCTTATCAACCTCGACTTCGCGGATGTCCGCACCGTTATGCAGGAAAAAGGGGTCGCGCTCATGGGCACCGGTTCCGCTATCGGGGACGGTCGAGTGGAAGAGGCTACCCGTATGGCCATAAACAGTCCGTTGCTGGAGGACATGTCCATTTCCGGGGCTCGCGGGGTGTTGATCAACATAACGGGATCATCGAACCTGTCCCTGGCTGAGATCAACGATGCGGCCACCATTATCCAAACCGA
>JAZDOF010000170.1:0-7611 GCA_043799015.1 Pseudomonadota bacterium
CGGCCGCCATCGCGGCAAGTTCCTCCAGGAAAGCCTGCACCTCCTGCCACGAGCCCAGCAGGACCGGTGACAATGAGTAGATGCCGTAGTAGTCCGCAAGGTGATCGTCCCGGCCCTCAACCAGTATGAAACGTCCGGTCCCGCCGGCACCGGTTTCCGGTAGCGTCCTTTGCAATAGCCATTCGAGATAATCACCCCGGAGGCTAATGCCGACAAACAGAGCTTCATACTCACGGAGGCATTTCATAAACCGCTCGACCATCCCTCCGCGCTCGCTGTGATATTCGAATATGTCCTTCCGCGTCACCACAATTCCTTCGGGCGATGCAGAGTCACCATAGAGCTTTGCTACGGTCGTGCCGTATTCAGGTGGCTCATCAATCGCCTCGGAATCCCGTGAAATTACGCGATAAGGCTTGCCCGCTTCGAATAGGGCCTTCTCCATTAGTCCGTCATATCCGACCGTAAAGATGTGGGACGGAGCAAGCCCGGCAATACTCTTGTGGACGTCGGTCGGTGATGACGTTGGATCCATCGCTTGTCGGATTCTCGAAACCAGTGCGTCTCTGCCGTACTTGTACTGATACATCTGAGTCACGAAAAACGGATCAAGTGTGTCCGCCATAGGGCCGCGCGCCGATTGGTAAAGGTCAAGCTCGATCTTCAACGACTTGACCAACTCCATCAGGGTCGGCGACCCGGCATGAACAGCTAAGCCGGGGCCGAGCACTATGATGAGTCGGCCTCGTCGGTGTGCCTTGGCCAGGGAAACAAGACTCGGGTAATGCTTCTTCCGATCGAACAAACAGCCGTGTTTCATCTTCATCGCCACCCGTATGCAAACGTGGTTCGACTCATGTGCCTCAGCGTCATCAACCGCTTGCCGACATAATACCATAATCAGGTCTAATGGTGTCTGTAAGCAGCTACGATCGGCCGGGTATCAAGGGTTGGTAAGGTCGTTTCGGTGCTCGAGCCGCTGAATTGCAATCCGAGGTCTTAGCTGCAACCAATATCGAAGGGAAGGGTATGTGAGGCGGACGAGGCACCGCCATAAGGCCGACTATGCCGGAGGTAATTTGGTGATGAACTCACAAACGGCCGCTGCCTCCACGGCCGGGCCAAGCCTTCCAACATGCTTTGCGGCGCGGTCCTTTCTGATTCGAGGATCGTTCCCGGGTGAACGCTTACAACATGAACATTCCTCAGCTCTCACCTTTGCGGCGAAGTGTTTCATTCCGCTTTCAGCCAAGGGCTATGTTCCTCCAGAATCTTTCGCACCTTTTCATGTCCGGCTTCGCGGGCGTACGTCAAGGCTGTTTGACCCCTGCTTGGATTCTCCATATATACCTTGGCCCCGTATTGAATGAGAATCTTCACGACATCCTCATGCCCGTTGCGGCTTGCCACCATAAGGGCGGTCATCCCATGTTTACTGACTGTTTCAATATTGCTTCCGGCTTCGAGAAGAAGCCTTACCACTTCGGCATGCCCCTCCGAACTAGCCCAGATCAGAGGCGTAACGCCCACAGGACCAAGAATATTTACCCGCGCGCCCGCATGGATGAGTTCGTCAACAGCCGACACGTTTCCTTTTGCACTAGCTTCAAGCAACCTTTTGTCCAAAGATGTCCCGCTTCCATCTGCATCTGCAGAACTCGACGCCTTTTCAACTTCCTTTGATGCATACCGGCTTGCCCCGACCGCCACGATTCCCAATACGATTCCAAGACACACAATAAGCTTTAGATGATTCTTTCCAACAGAATGCAATCGTTCCATTAGTCCGAGCGGAATTACGGACGAGATCGTGCGGCCGGCATGGCCCCCGACCCCTCTTGATGCCACAAATTCGCAGGAAGGACGCTCGCCGTATCCTAGCTTTCCGGATTCTCCGCAATTGGGACAATGTGCCGCCTTGGACTTGTCCGGCTTGTCGGCCGCGCCTCGGCCGAGGGCACGTAGGTCCGGGGCTTGTCCCGACCTCGGCAACTCAGCCATAAGAGTCTTCAACTGAGACGGCGAAAGCATGTACTTCCGCATGAGAGTCATGTGATGAGCGCCGTCTCTGACATCCTGCAAGAAGCTCTCGATGTCGATCTCTTTTGTTTCCACAAGCCACCCCCATTTCGTCAAAGTTGAGATTCCGTGACGTTACATGAGCCCCCGTGCTGTTCAGATGGACCCGAGAAACCGCACCGTCGCCTTGAACCGGACTGCCGCCGTCAACCGATAGCCGCTTTTCCGTGGAATGGCGGATGAGATTTCAGGGGCCGGATGAAGCGGATTTTCCCCGCCGGAAGGCTGTGCGCTCCATCTCGAAAGGCTGAACAAGGCTCCCATAGTTCCCTCCCAAACAGCGCCTCGGTTAGGTCCTTGTCGGTGAAATCCCACATTATCTTACCTCGCATGATGGGCTTGTCAACTCCACCGTAAAGCCGTCATGCTATGCCGGTTGCCGAAAGTTGGTTCCATTTTTCCCTATCCAAACCTGGAGAGGAGAGGGTGCGGGTGAGTGAAAAGGACAAAACTTTCGGCATCGGCCGTACCGCCTCCACGGCAGGGCGGCAGCCCGACTTATGTCTAATGAATGCCTGGAATTCGCCCGAAATGTGCCGAGGTATTAGTTTGACATCTTATTGATAATTGGAGAACATCCTGCGAAAATATCATGGCGGAACCGGCCCGACCATGGTCGGGAAAGCGGTCGTCGATGGCCGGAAGATGGCCCGACCCTACCAGGATAAAGGCAGATGCGGATCTTTGCCGTCATTCTCGTCCTTGTCACGCTCATGTACTCCGGTTGCGCGAGCATAGCGACCACCGTAGCGAATTCAATTGAGGACTCAATCACGTGTCATCATAAATGCCCCGGCGGATCGCCTGAAGCCGAGAAGAAGTGCTATGACGAGTGTGTGAGGAGATTATCGGCGCGACGAGAGCAAAGCTGCCGCGAACGCGAGGAGGCTGAGAAAACGAGACAGGATTACGAGTTTCGACGACAAGTGGAGAATCAGTTCCGCTCGCAGGGCCAAGGTTATCGCGGCGGGGGACTCTTTCATTAATGGTGATCGTTCGGGGGGACGGACAAGCGGCGCCCCTTTCTTGGAAAACGAAACCTTTTCAAGAACGTACATGACCAATCTTGTAGGAGGCTATCCTTACGGAGAGATGAGCCACCCAACCGATTACGGGCCGATGGCCCCGGACGAGTCGGCGATTTCGATCTCCTGTCCTTCCGGCCTGACGGCATGGGAAGACCGGCTCCCATGCCGAGAACGAGGAATGCATGCTTGAGATGTGGAATGAAATCGTAAACTCGGAGTGAAAGGCCGATTAATCATGCGAGAGACAGTCGAGGCAATACCTAAAGCGGGTTACCTGCTCCAGATCGGGTTCAGCGACGGAGTAAGGGTAACCGTGGACGTCAAACCCCTTATGAAGCGACGGATATTCCAACCATTGTGGGACGGGGATTTCTTTCGTCGAGTCGAGATAGACCACAAATTCGGCGGTCTGGAATGGCCGAACGGGGCGGACATCTGCATTGATTGGATTGAAGCTCAAATTGAAAGCCAAAGACCACTCGTGAATTACGCATAAACGTCGGGATAGGAGTCGATGCCGTGGCCTGTTCGCGTACCGGTGAAGGTGTTCTTACCGTTGGGGTGGTACTTCAACATCCTACGGTGGTCAACCAGAGCCGCTTGCCGCCGGACCCGACCTCAAGCGTGCTTTCCTCCATGCGGGGGTAGACCTACGTCGCTCGGTGGGGGGGACCTTGGGAGGCTCATCTACCATTCCAAATCAAAGGGGTTCCGGTATCTCTCTACGGTGGGATATAGGCTTTTGAGCTGATCCGTGATCAGCACGGTATGTTCTTGCGGTCCTGGTGGAGCAAGCAAACCCCTTTCGGTCAACACACCAAACACGAACTGCATAAGCGTGATACTGAGTGGATGCCGGTCCGGCCCCAATGACTCCACCTCTTCGTTCAGGGCATCCAAGACTTGCTTCATGATTCGGCTCGGCTTTTCCGACGAAGCCGCCAATAGGGAGTACAAGTTATCACAGAATCGCATCCAATTAGTAGGCATCACCTCTCTCGGCAACCGGTCACTATCGAAGAGCCCTCGGAAGAAGTCTTGAATTTCCCGTTTTGTGGCCACTTCGTGCCAATGCTGAGCGGAAATGTATTTCGCCGCTTCCTCGAATCCAAGTATCAAATTGTCCATTTGCTCAACCGCCGCCTTGAGCTGAGCCACCAACCGGAGTCTTCGCCAATCGATTGCTTGCCCTTTGTAAGCCAGATTGTGGGTCGTCACACACCAGGCATGTTCGAAAGCGGTTCTGATCTGGACCTCAAATTGGATGGCACGCAGCGGATCGGAGACACCAGTTCTCTCCGGCTTCAATCTGCCTATGAAGCGCGTGGAGTCGAATCGAAATACTTCAGGGTTCTTCTGCGTGGTGCCCCTTGATCGAACGACTTCTTTGATGAACCGGTCTTCGAGAAAACTTAGGGCTTGCCGCTCTTGTCCAAGCGTTGGTATCACGATCGTGCATGCATACAAGTCCTCCAAATCCGACCACTTCCTGAACCGCCCTGTTTCAATCTTTTCGGCAATTGACTCGATTGTCTTGGATCTGGAGGCAAAGGCGTATCCGTGGTTTTCGCAGTAGGCCCAAACGATATCCCTAACTCGCCTGGTGACAATGTCCAAGTAGGGGAGCGTTTCGGCGTACTTGCGTGCTATATCAATAGGGACAATCATGAATGATCACCCAGGACTCTCTTGCCTATGACGGCAATCCGTCTCTCTCTTTGCGCCTTGAGATTGGATGCGGATCTTCCTGACTCATAGTAATTGCGTGCGTCTTCGTCCTTTTGTCGTTCGCTATCATCGTCAACGGCGCGAATGAAATCACTCAAGCGGTTGCGGATGGACTCAAGGGCCGGCAGCGTGCTCTCTCGAACGAGTTGAACGATAGCTCCGAACAAGGAATAGAAGTCGGCCTGATTGCGCAGTCGCGTAGCCGAAAGGTCGTGGCCGCCCTCTGGGGCAATGATCAAGCGGGCGATGTAGTCTATGGCGGCACGAAACAGCTCCTCCACAAGCGGCTTGGCGTCCCATGTCTCGTCCCGCACGGCGAAAGCCTCGTCCAGCTCAATTTGAGTGTACCCTCTCGGCCCTTCTTCGATCAGCAACAGCAGTTGAGCAACCAGCTCCACTTCCTTCATTTGTCGTCTGGACTGCGAGGCGATGTTTGGGAAATTCCTTGGGAGCTTATGCTCCATCCAGCCTGCAAGTTCTTCCGCAAGGCTTATGAACTCACCGGAGAACCGAGCGTGGCGCAGTTCTTGCGGCGACAGTTTGGCGACGTTCCGGTTGATTCTATCAAAGACACTGTTGAGGACGGGTTCCTCATTTTGCGGCAAGTACTCCACGGTGAGTTGGTACGACCAGAAAGCTATCCTAATGTTGTCGGGAAGTTCCTCAAAATACTTCCCTCGCACACTCTCGAGTTCGCAACGATCGAATACGGCGAACTCGTTGCGTACGAATTCAAACAGGGTGGTGAGTCTCTGTTTGCCATCGACCACATTGTAGACCGAACGTCCCTCTGTGCTGATTTCCTCGAAAAGGAAGATCGCCGGTGCAGGGTATTGGAGGAGGATCGTTTCCACGAAGTAGTCCTTGAAATTTTGGTTCCATACGCTGCGCCGCTGGTACGGGGGATCGAGCACCAATAGGTCCCTTCGAAAAAGATCCCAAAACCAGCTAATTGTTTGAAAATTATGACGTCTTGCCATGAAGGATCTCCTTTTATCGTTGGCACATCAGATCATTGGTCGAAGGCTCAGGTGCCGGCACCACGTCTCTTCCGGATCAAGAGACTGGGGCTCCTTACTTCTTCAGCCGGTTTGTCGCATTCCGCGAAGTGAGACGCCCATGCCTTAATGTGTCGGGCATCTCGTTTCCGGGTGCCTGTTCCATGGTGCGTTATGTGTAGTATCTTACAACGTTAACACGAAGTCCAGCAGAAGGAGATCTCGTTGAAAGGACGCCCTGATTGTCGTGCCTTGTTCAGAAGACGCTGCCGAACGGAAGCAGCAAGGCCCCGGTTATGTCGGCCAGTCACAGTAGAGCCTCCAGGTAAGGCTTCATGATTCTGTGCACCCGACACACGCCGGCAAATCGGAGCAGGTCGTCTACTCTGAGGTATTTCCTTTCCCGGTAGAGTTTCAGCGCCTCGACTGCCGTATCAATCCCTATCTTGTTTCGGTACTTGAAGCTATCTGCCAGGGTTTTCTCGAGGCTGTAAACCTGAACGGAGACCCCATCCCTTATGTGGGTCTCAATCCCTTCAGTAAAGGCTTTACCGGTAAAACAGAACACCCGTAGAGGGGGGTAGGCCGGCCGGGGCCGAGTCGTTCCCCGACTAACTGCCACGTAGATTTCGTGGGGGATCTGGGTCGTTATCTCGTGGAAGGCTAGAGCCGAAATCAAACATATGACCCCATGAGGAACTCTTAGTGCTGCCATTGCAAGGTCGTGATCGCCCAAGACGGGTAATTCAGCAAGACGATAAATTCCCCTACCGAGTCGATCCAGAACCCCGGAGTCTCGCATCTTATAGAGAGTCCGGGGATGAACTCCGAGGCGTATGGCTTGGACCGTTCTCATAGTGCCGCCATGTCGGTGGAAGACGGCTTTGGCTCTTTCAAACTTGTCTTGATTTGGCGTCATTGTCTCGGTCGTCATGGATAAAAGAACGTACATATGTTGCTATACGATGGTAATTATATCCCGGGATGCGGTTGACGTCAAATGGCGCCCCTACGACGCCGAAGAAGGGAGTACGGCAAAACAAGGAATATAGCCCTCCTTTTGAAAATCCGGTCTTGACTTCATTTCCGCCCGGTAGTCTGAATGGAACGGACTCGAACTCCGGATGGTGATCCGGAATCGTTGCACAGACCAGTAATGGTATGGGATGCGAGGAGAAAGTAATCCCATTCCAGCCCCTTCAGGAGACCGACACTTGGCTATTCTACGACGAGTAACTCTGAACGGCTTCAAATCCATCAAGTCGATGGACCTGGAGTTGCGTCCATTGAACGTCCTTATCGGCGCGAACGGCGCCGGCAAGAGCAACCTTGTCTCGTTCTTCAAGATGCTCAACGAGATGATGGCCGGGCGACTCCAACAGCACATCGCTGTTTCGGGACGTGCTCAGTCCATCCTACACTTCGGCCCCAAGGTGACTCCGCATGTGGAGGCCACGCTGGAGTTCGAGGCGGATAACGGCTTGGATGTTTATTCGATGAGCCTGCTTCACGCGGCAGGGGACACGCTGATCTTTGCGGAGGAAGGCATGAGCTTCCTTTGGATCGGCCATACCACTCCAAGAGTGCTCTCCCTGGGTTCGGGGCACCAAGAAACCCGCATCCGTCAGGAAGCGGACAAAGGGGACAAGACCGCCGAGGTTTTTCGACACCTGCTAAACCATTGTCGGGTGTACCACTTTCACGACACGTCGTCCACGGCGCGAGTCCGTCAGTACTGTTATGTGGGCGCCAACAAGCCTTTGATGCCGGACGCCGCG
>JAZDOF010000192.1:0-2583 GCA_043799015.1 Pseudomonadota bacterium
CGCGGCGGTAACGCCGATTCGGTTTTTTCTGAACGGTTGGTCGCGAACGACGCGACCCGGGGCAACCTATAAGACCGATCCGTATGGTCCCGCGCATTATCGAAGAGAGGCTGAACCGTTGTCGGGCAGCCGAAAAAGGCCGGTACTTCCCGTATCCGACAGTATCTTGCCCCAGTCGGTCCGTCAAGCACAATCTTACGAGCTATTTTTTGAAAAAACCTTGACAGGCAGCGGACCATCGTGATACCGATTCTGTGCACTGTATACAGTGAGCCGTAAGTGTGCCGCCGCGATTCTTCCCGAAGAGAGGCCCATACCATCCCGTACATCACGGCGATGCCGCCGGCAATGGCGATGCAGGCCCACGACGGCCGTTCACCTTGTCTGGGCCGCCCCAAATGAGAACATAACCGATGGACCGATACCGCCCGCACGGCGGACATCGGACCGTCGAAACGAATCGTCACGGTAACCGTCCTACTCGGGGACCTATTAAAGGGGTAGTCATGGAATCGCTAAAAAATATAAAAGTGCTTTCACTGGAGCAGGCGACCGTCGTTCCTTACTTAACCTATCGGTTGGCCATGGACGGCGTCGAAGTCATCCGCTTGGAGCATCCGGTTTACGGCGACCCCAACCGTATGATCGGAGACAACGTGCTCGGTGAAGACCGCATGAACGCATATTTTCTCTGTATCAACGCGGGCAAGAAGGCCCTCACCCTTAACCTGGGCGTGCCCAAAGGTCAGGACCTGCTTAGGGAATTGATCAAGAAGCTTAACGTGGATATATTCATGACGAATCAACTCCCAAAGAACTATAAGAAGCTCGGCATCGACTATGAAACACTCAAGGCCGCCAAGCCGGATATCATCTGGCTGGGCGTCACGGGCTTCGGGCCGGATAGTAACGAGGGCGCCTATGATCCCATACTCCAAGCGCGGTCGGGCCTCATGGAGCTGACCGGCGATCCGACCGGCGATCCTCAGGTTTTGGGCATTCCCCTGCCGGACATGGGGACGAGTGAACACGCTTACGGTGCATTGATGAAGGCCCTGTTTCACAGGGCGGTTTCGGGCGAGGGCTCGCGGATAGACTTGTCCATGTTCGAATCCTCGGTTTCCTGGCTGACCGTGCCCATTACCATGACGGCGTCCTTTGGTAAGAACATTACCCGTTCCGGCAACACGCACGAATTCTTTGCTCCCGTTTCCGTGTACCCCACCGCCAACGGCTTCATCTATCTTGCGGTGGGTAATGACCGACAATGGAAGGCAATGGTTTCCAAGGAACCGTTCAGTTCCGTGGACAAACCCGAATACGAGAAAAACATGGGTAGAATCGAGGACGTGTCCAATTTGAACGCGACCTTGACGGAGATCACTCGAAAACATACATCCGAGGCGCTGATTGAATACTTCACGTCGATAACCGTACCGGTCAGCAAGATCAATTCCATTCGTGAAACCATCGAAGACCCGCTTGTGCAACGACGCCTCATCTCGGCTCGTGATCCCAAGACCAATACCGGCATCACACTTGCGCCGCCGCCCATAATGACCCCCTTCGTCGAAGGCTGCGGTCGTCAAATGACCTTTCCCCCCCGCTTCGGGGAACACAACGTCGATTACTATGGAAAACTAGGGCTGTCGGAGGCGGATATCGCCGATCTGAAGGCGGAAGGCATCGTCTAGTTCCGGCCGGCCGTGTCGTCATAAGGCTAAGCTCAAGGCAGAGAGACTACGTTATGAACATCGTCGTGCTGATCAAACAGGTCCCCAACACCACAGAGGTAAGACTCGATCCCAAGACCGGCAACCTGATTCGCGAAGGTATTGATACGATCATCAACCCCGATGATCTCGTCGCGCTGGAAGCCGCGATTACCCTAAAGGAGAAACTTGGGGCCGAGATAACGGTTTTGACCATGGGGCCTCCGCAGGCAATCGATGCCCTATCCGAAGCGATGGGGATGGGTGCGGACAAAGCGGTCCTGCTTTCGGATAGGGCCTTTGCCGGCGCCGACACATGGGCCACATCCTTCACGCTCGGTAAGGCCGTGCAACGTCTTGGGGACTTCGATCTCGTATTGGCCGGTCGCCAGGCGATCGACGGCGACACCGCCCAAGTGGGCCCCCAAGTAGCCGACTTTCTAGGTTTATATCAGGTAACGTACGTTTTCGACATCGAGGATGTCACGGCGGATTACGTTACGGTCAAGCGCCGCCTTGAAGATGGGTATGAGCGCATCCAGTGCAGGCTGCCCGCGCTCCTCACCGTTATTCCCGGGGCCGGCAAACCGCGTTATCCGCTGATGTCCAATCTACTTCTGGCATGTTGCGAAAGGGCTCCCATCCAAATCTGGAACGCTGCGGACATAGGTGTGACTACGGCCGATGTGGGGCTGGAAGGGTCGCTTACCCAGGTAATGAAGACCTTTGCGCCGAAGTTCGAGCGCCGGAGCGAGTTTCTCGAAGGCGGCACGGTCGAGGCGGTAGTGAACCTTGTCGAACGTTTCAAGATTAATAAGCTGATATGAGTGTCCTGACCCGCAGAATCCCAATCTCGTACGTTTTCCCCCAT
>JAZDOF010000218.1:0-2279 GCA_043799015.1 Pseudomonadota bacterium
TCTCGGGGTGTTGGAGTTCAACGGTCGCACGTGTTCGGACGGGACCGATGCTGACCACTACGGCCGGTTGAAGGCGGAGGCCGTTCGGCTGGAGCGTCTTATCAGACGACAAATGCTCCCGTGGGGTTCAAAGGAATGGAGGGAGACTTTCGGCGAATGATTGGTTCGGGACCGGACCGGGTGCCGGCAAGAGTGATCGTGACCGCGGGATCACGGAATCATTCTTCGACTTTTTCGTGTTTCGGCGACATTGCGGTTTGAGTTTTCGGGCTCAAGGCAAGGTCGTGCCGAACGCCATCAAATCGGGTAAGAGGAGTTTGCCGGAATGAGCACAGGCGATACACACGGACAAGATTTGGTAACATACGACCGGGAAGGCCGCGTCGGGTTCATCACGCTAAACCGACCGGATAAACGCAATGCCATGAATTTGGCGGTGTGGAGGGCGATAGGCGGTGCCGTCGAGCAGGCCCGAAGGGACGCCGATGCGCGGGTAGTTTTGGTCCGAGGTCGGGGAAAGTCTTTTTGTGCGGGTCTTGATCTGGGCTCGGACAACGAAGTCCTTTCCATGTTGGCAGGGACTCCGGGCGCTTCGCAAAAGACGGCGTTTTACAGGATCGTGCTGGAACTTCAGGAGATCCACACGGCTCTGGAGAGGCTTCCCCAACCTACAATAGGCGTCATCAACGGCCATTGCCTCGGGGCGGGATTGGAGCTCGCGCTCTGCTGCGACTTTCGGCTTTGCTCCGCAGACGCGGTATTCGCCTTGCCTGAAGCTACCTTGGCTATCATTACGGACGTAGGCGGCCTGCAAAGACTTCCCCGTGTGGTAGGTCCGGCCTTTGCCAGAGAAATAGCCTTCCGCGGCCGACGCTTCGATGCGGAATATGCCCGGTCCGTTCACCTGGTGAATCACGTGTATCCCGATCAGGAGACCCTTGCCGCCAAAGCCTTGGACATGGCCCGGGAAATAGCCGAAAATCCTCCGCTCGCCGTGCAGGGAGCCAAGGACGTGTTTGTGTTTATGGAACGGGCCGGGGTGACGGAGTCGCTCCAATATAACGCGGCGAGATCCGCAATGATAATGCCTTCCGAGGATCTTTACGAAGCATTTTCGGCATATGCTCAGAAGAGGAAGGGAGAGTTCAAGGGGTCATAGAAGCCCGTGGGCCGTAGAGCCGCGGCCCGAATAACCCTACCCCGCCTTGCCTCCACCGGCACGGCGGAGTGCGTGGAACACTGAAGTCAATGATCATCGACCTGCACTGCCACAGCATATATTCGCGCGACAATCATCTCGACCCTCAAGACCTTATCGATCGAGCCGTCGAGCTCGGTCTGGATGGCGTATGCTTTACCGAGCATTACTCGGTGCAAGCATCCCTCCCGGTCACGCGCCTGATGTTCCCGCACGGATTTCTCGTATTGCGAGGAGTTGAAATCTCAACCGATTGCGGTCACCTCCTCGCATACGGTCTTAAGGACGACTCCTGGAATAAATGGGGGACAAACAGTCATTTAGTACTTGGAAAAGTCATTGAAACAGTGCATTGTCTGGGGGGTGTCTGTGTGCCGGCGCATCCTTTTCGGGGTTGGGAATCCATGGGAGAACGGGTTTTCAACGTCGTCGGGCTTGACGCGGTCGAGACGTACAACGGCGGCAACGATTACGATCGGAATTTACTTGCGGTTTCGGCTGCCGAGGAACTCAGCATTCCATCCATAGGCGGCAGTGATTGCCACAGGGTAGACCAGGTGGGACGAGCATACACGTATTTTCGCAATAACGTTAGCGATATGGACGGGTTGGTCGGTGAGATCAAGGCGGGGCGTTGTCTGGGGATGATGCGGGAATGGTAACCGATCACGTGTAACCTCGCCCCCAACCTTCCCTCAAAGTGCGGCCGATCGGTGGTCACGCTTCACATCGAGGGCAACTATCGCATAAGTTTGATATTGTCGTCCGGTTGCGCCTTTGAACACCATAAAGGAAGGCGTTGAAAAAGGATTTTGATGTTACCGTCGACAATTGCATGCAACCGTTTCCGAGTTGGGCCCAAAGCCGTTCTCATAGCGGATAGGGGGGTAATATGCAGCACGTTGTTGAAAACACAAACCCAAACGCCATACGAATCCTAATCTGTGAAGATGAAATCATCATTGCCGAAGATGTGGCCGCATACGTATGTTCTCTGGGCTATCAAACCGCCGGGATCGTCCACAACGGCGAAGATGCCGTTGTTGCCGCGGAGGCGACTAAGCCCGACCTCATTCTGATG
>JAZDOF010000222.1:0-4930 GCA_043799015.1 Pseudomonadota bacterium
TGCGCTCGTGGGCTCCGTTCTAGCGTTGTTTATCCTCTCGTACCGAACTCTGCCCGGCATGGGCTATCTGCCGACGGGGGGAACAAACCTCATCAGGGTCAGGATGGTCACGGCCGCGGGCACAAGCCTCGACGAAAGCAGCAGGTTGATGAGCATATTGGAGGAACGCTGGAAAAAGATCGAAGGGGTCAGACACATCGTAGCCGTACCCAATCGACAAGACACACGCAACTTTCTTTTTCTGGTCTGCGATCGTTAGGAGAAGAGCGGAGTCCCCATTGGTCGGATAGCTCGAAAAGCCTACCAAGAGGCCCGAGATCTGCCGATACAATACCTGGATCCCATCCAGTTCCCCTTGTTCGGCAATATCTACAGCAGATCCAACATAGTGGACACGCGCATAATGGGTGAGAGCTACGACGTGGTGGAGAAGTTGGTGAACCAAATCATGTCCATTGGTAGAAACACGAAAGGCGTCGCCTTTGTCTATACGGAGCTGGCTCTCAATAAACCGGAAGTACGGGTTCGGGTCGATCTCGAACGGGCTGCCAATTTCGGCTTCTATGGAAAAGACATCGCCGATGCTGTTGAAGCGGCCGTAGGGGGACAACAGGCGAGGTCCCAGTATGATGTCTCGGGTCGCTATTTCTACATAACGATCATAGGGCGGGACAGCACCGTGACGACGGTCGGCGACGTAGAAAAGATCTTACTTACTTCACCTCTTAATCCCAACATCCAGGTCCCCCTCATCGGAGCGGCTTCCGTGGAGACGACCGTAGGCCCTCTCCAGATCAACCACTACAACGGCAAACGATCGGCGCGTGTGCAACTCACCATCCAAGGCCGTCCGCTATCGGAGGTTTTCGGCGAAGTAAGCCGAGAAATAAACCGGACCGTAGCTCTGCCCATTGGATACGGCGTGGTTCCTTTCGGGGCGGTAACCAACCTCAAAACGCTGATACAGTCGATCAGCTTTATTTTTCCGCTCTCCGTGACGGTGGTATATCTACTGCTCGTGATGCAGTTCCAATCCTTCATTCGACCCCTATCCATCATCCTGAGCGTTCCTCTGTCGATCATCGGGGCAAATGTTCTGGTTAATGTCAGCGGAGTCCACTTTGATTCGTTCACGATGCTCGGGTACATCATGATGGTAGGGCTGGTAGTGAAGAATGCCATTATTGTGATTACCTATGCGGTTCAGCTCATCAATCAAGGTATGGGGCGGGACGAGGCGCTGGTCCTTGCGTGTCGCCGCAGGATGAGGCCCATCTTTATGACGGCGATTGCCATGCTGCTGGGCATGCTGCCTCTTGCTCTCAAGCACGGGGCCGGTGCCGAAATCTATAACGGCTTGGCAATGGCCGCTGTGGGAGGCCTGTCCGTGACTACTCTCTTCACGCTGGTCTTTATCCCCGTGGTATACACGATTCTCGACGACTTGAAGAACCGAATATGGAAAGTCCGATCACCGATCCTTGATGAGTCGGATGAACGGACGGCTCCCGCCGAGGGCCGACGCAGGCTTCCATGGTGACTAACAGGTGTGACACATGAGTATTGCAGAGTCGTCGGTCCGATACCCCATAACGGTAATCGTCAGAGTTCTGCTCGTTCTGGTGTTCGGCTTCGTATCCCTGACCTTTCTTACCATGGAGCTCAAACCCGACACACAAGAACCCATACTGTTGGTGTCGACCGAGTTTCCGGGTGCGGCTCCTGAAGAGGTGGAGGGAGAGGTCTCGATGCGCTTCGAGGAGAGCATCAGCGGTGTCTCCAACATGCTCTACACGCAGAGCGTATCCTCGTACGGACTGTCCCAGGTAACGGTCTTTTACAAACCCGGGACCAATCTTGACCTTGCTGCATCGGAACTCCAGCGAAACATCAACCGAGTTACCACGCTGCCCAGAACCGTCCAAAAACCTCAGATCTTCAAGGCCAGCGATCAGGTGAACCTGCCCATCTACCAGTTCGCCCTTACCGGAGATATGGACTTGGTTACGGCGTCCACTTGGGCGGACAAGGACATTGCCCCAAGGATAAGGAGAATCCCCGGCGTCGGCGACTGTCGGTTCGACGGCAACCTTACCCGTGAGATGAGGGTGGTCTATGACCCCGAACGTCTCAAATCCCGAAAACTAACCGTTAACGACATCAAGAACTTCATTGATCGGACCAACTTCAATCAAAGCGCCGGCTATTTCGTGCAAGGTACTCGAGAATGGACCACTCGCACGGTGGGCGAGTTGCTTAATTCGGAGGCGTTCCGAAAGGTCATCATCTCGAAACCGGGTGAGCCCATAGTGTATCTATCCGATATCGCCGACATTCAGGACATGTACGAAAGGCCTGATTCTTATTGTCGCATTGACGGACGGCGTGGAATCGTTTTCAGCGTGTTGAGTCAAGTGGGCGCCAACCTGATCCAAACAATCGGGGACATCAACCGTGAGCTGGTGCTCCTTCAGAAGGATTACGGCCCGCGCGGAGCCAAGTTCGAGAAAGTGTACGACTCGAGCAACTACATCCGCGACGCCGTGAAGGTGGTGAAGGACTCCCTGATCGAAGCCGTCGTGCTGGTGCTTTTGGTGCTTTTCGTCTTCTTGAAGAATTGGCGGAGCATCTTCATCGTGGCGACATCCATCCCGGTGTCCATCGTAGGAACATTCATCGGTATGTACCTCGTGGGGTACTCCATCAACGTACTTTCTCTCGCCGGGCTCGCTTTATCCATCGGCATGATAGTCGACGACGCCATTGTGGTTCTGGAAAACATCTATCGCCATCGGTACGAAGAAAAGAAGAGCATTGTCAGGGCCTGCGTGGACGGCACCGGCGAGGTGGGAACGGCGGTGTTGATGAGCACCCTGACCACATCCGCGGTCTTTGTTCCCGTATTGATGCTGACCGGTGAGATCGGGACCCTTTTCGGCCCCGTGGCTTTCATAATCTCCATAGCCGTTTTCTTGTCCCTTTTCGACGCGTTCACCGTCGTTCCCATGCTTGCGTCCCGATGGATGAGAGAGGAAACGGAACCTAGGGGAATCCTGAAACTAATGCTGTCTCCGCTGGGGGCATTGGATAGGATCGGGGCTCGTATTTCCGAGGGCGTAATATCCACTCTCCGATTCTTTCTAGGCGCTTCTCTCCGAAAAGCCGGCCTCGTGGCATTTGTTCTCGTTCTTTTCCTACTATCCTACCGCGCGTTACCCGGTATGGGTTATCTTCCCACGGGTGGGACAAACCTCATCAAGGTACAAATCGAAACAGCCGAGGGTACCAGTCTCGACGAGAACAGCCGCTTGATGAACATCCTCGAGGATCGCTGGAAGAGAATCAAAGGAGTTAACCACATAACGGCCATCCCCAACAGGCAGGTATCCCGAAATGTCATCTTCATAGTTTGTCATCGGGAGGAAGACAGCGGGGTTCCTATCGAGACGGTCGCTCGAGAAGCCTATGATGTTTCCCGAGACCTGCCTTTCAAGTCGGTTACGCCGGTTCAGTTCCCTCTTTTCGGGAGTATCGACACTCGATCCAACATCGTTGACCTCCGCTTGACCGGAGAAAGCTACTCGGTGATTGAACCGTTGGTGAAACAGATCATGGACATCGGGAAGACCATCGAAGGCGTGGTCTTTCGTCATACGGACCTTGCTCTGGGCAAGCCGGAAATCCAGGTTCGTGTGGACGCCGAGCGAGCTGCCAACCTGGGCTTTCACGGCAGAGATATTGCGGACGCAGTGGAGGCCGCAGGAGGAGGCCAGCAGAGCACAACCCAGTATGACGTTGCCGGAAGATATTTCTATATTAGAGTCATGGGAAGGGAAAGCCGCTTGACGACCATAGACGACGTGGGCCGGATCATCCTCACGTCTCCTGTTAATCCGAGAATCCAGATCCCTCTGACAAGCGTGGCCTCCGTGGAAACGACCTTCGGGCCGCTCCAGATCAACCATCACAATTCCAAGCGGGCAGCCGGAATGCAGTTTACAATCCTGGGACGGCCGCTATCGGAGGTCTACCAAGACCTAATGGCCGAGATTCAGTCTCGCGTGGCCTTACCTATCGGATATGAAACGGTCCCGTTCGGCGCAGTGAACAAGCTGCGGGATCTCAGGCAGGCAATCGGCTTTGTTTTCCCACTTTCCGTGGTGGTGGTTTACCTTCTTCTGGTCATGCAATTCCAGTCGTTCGTCCGGCCGTTGTCCATAATGCTGAGCGTGCCTCTATCCATCATCGGAGCCAATGTCCTGGTAAACATGACAGGAGTTCACTTCGATTCGTTCACCATGTTGGGCTACATCATGATGGTGGGCTTGGTGGTAAAGAATGCGATAATTTTGATCACTTATGCGATTCAGTTGGAGGACGGAGGAGTTTCACGCGACGAAGCCCTCATCTTGGCCGGTCGACGCCGGATGCGCCCCATCTTTATGACGGCCGTGGCCATGGTGTTGGGAATGCTGCCGTTGGCGGTCAAGCATGGTGCGGGAGCGGAAATATACAACGGACTTGCCATGGCGGTTGTTGGAGGACTGGCGGTTGCAACTTTGTTCACCCTGATATTTATTCCGGTTGTATACACGATTTTGGATGATCTTCAGGCGCGCTTCCGAACCGGCCGGTCGGACGGACTCCATGAGAGTTCCCCGGGGACGGAGCATGAATCCACCCGCCCGCTTTGAGGTCCTGCGGCGGCTCGGGGCTATCGGTATGCGCCTCGCGCGAAGTCTTCAGCCCTGATCCGCAGGGCTATTCGAGATGAAGGGCCTAGTGCGACAGGAGTCGGATTCCACAACCGCCCGGTCCTTCAACGGCACGATGGAGAAAACATGACCCCCCGGATCTTAATGATTATCGCAATGGCTGCTATGCTCTTCCCCGCCTGCGGACAAAAGCAGGAGAAGAAGCTGCCGCCGCC
>JAZDOF010000224.1:0-10174 GCA_043799015.1 Pseudomonadota bacterium
GTCTTTGCGCAGGAGGCCAAGGTCTCTTCGGATTCCACGGTGATTACGTCCGAAAAACTGACCTTCGACTACAAAAAACAGTATGCGCTTTTTGAAAATAACGTGCTGGTCACAGACCCGGAAATGCGCCTGACCTCGGACAAGTTGATGGTCCAGTTCAATGAAAAAGGCGTTGCCAAGGTGATCAAGGCCGAGGGGAATGTACATATCACCCAGCTCGACAAGGTCGCGAGGTCGCAGGTGGCCACCTATGACGTGGATTCGGGCAAAATCGTTTTGGCCGGCAAGCCGAGGGTGACTCGCGGCCGGGATACGCTGGATGGCGAAGTCATTACCTTCTGGCGCGACGACAACAGGATGACTTGTCAATCCCGTGCCCGTCTGGTAATCCATCCGGAGAAGGATGGGTCGAACAAGCCTTTTTTGGGAGAATAATGTGGTGGAAAGCAGTTCCTGCCTTGTTGAAACCCGCCAGTTGGTGAAAACCTACCATCGCCGAAAGGTGGTCAACGGTGTCGATCTCACGGTGAATCGCGGTGAGATTGTAGGCCTGTTGGGCCCCAACGGCGCGGGGAAAACCACCAGTTTTTACATGATCGTCGGGCTGGTCAAGCCGACCGAGGGACAAGTCCACTTCAAGGGTAAGAATGTGACCCGGGAGCCCATGTTCCGCCGCGCGAGGATGGGGATGGGGTATCTTTCTCAGGAACCGTCTGTTTTTCGACGGATGACGGTTGAGGAAAACGTCATGGCGATCCTCGAGACACTGCCTTTATCGGCACGGGAGCGGAAAGAGCGGGTGGAGTTTCTGCTCGAAGAACTGAAGATCAGTTACCTGGCCAAGCAGAAAGCGTATACGCTGAGCGGTGGCGAGCGCCGCCGTCTTGAAATCACCCGGGCCCTGGTGACCAGTCCGTCGCTGATCCTGCTCGATGAGCCTTTCAGCGGAGTGGACCCCCTGGCGGTTTATGATGTTCAACAAATAATTATGGATCTAAAACAACGCGGATTGGGTATTCTAATAACGGATCATAATGTGAGGGAGACCCTGGCCGTGGTGGACCGCGCGTACTTGATCTGTGAGGGAAAAGTGCTGCGGGAGGGATCCAGTTCATTTCTGATCAATGACGAGATGAGTCGCGAGCTATACCTGGGCCCGCGGTTCAGCATGTGAACAAACAGGATAAGGAGGCCCATCGTGCAAATCAGCGTTACCGGACGACATATGGAAATAACGGATGCGATCAGGGACTACGTCCATGACAAGATCCAGCATGAAATGGTCGAATTTCCGCGTATCGAGAGCATTCATGTCATCCTGGCCATTGAGAAGTACCGTCATCTCGCTGAGGTGTTTATCCAGGCGCCGAATCATGTCCGTGTGGATGCGCGCGAGGAATCACAGGATATGTATGTCTCCGTCGATGGGGCAGTTGAGAAGGCTGCAAAACAAATGAGACGCTTGCACGATAAAAAAGTCCAGGACCACAAATCCAGGGAAAAACTGGCAAAAGTGGATTTGGACATCCAGCAGGCTACGGGCGAAGCCGTGTGAGTTAACGGCACGGCCTGTCTTGTACCGGGCATCTTTTCATTTAATCATTGCCATTCGGATTCGGAGGCGGTTTGCCGGAATACAGAATCCGTAAAGGGGCTGAATATGGAGCTTACGGTCAAGCAATTTTTCGAGGCGGGGCAGGAGAGTCTTTCTCTGAAGGTCATTGCCGGGGGGGCGTATCTTAACAAACCCATCCATGAAATTGCGCTGAATCGTCCGGGCCTGGCCTTGGCCGGTTTTTTTCAGTATTTTGCGTTCCGCCGGATCCAGGTTATCGGGCTTGCGGAAATTGCCTATCTCAAGAGCCTGACGGTTGATGAGCAATGTGATCGACTCCAGCAGTTTTTTGAAAAACAGATCCCCGGAGTTATTGTTACGCGTAACCGGCAGGGTTTCCCGAAACTTTTTGAGCTTGCAGAGGCCTGTAAGGTTCCTGTGTTAAAAACCCCCATGGTTACAGGCCGGTTCATTAACGCCGCCACGTTGATTCTTGAGTATTTAACCAGTCCCAGGATTCGGGTACAGGGAACCATGATCGATATCATGGGCATAGGAGTTCTTCTTGAAGGCCCTCCGGGTATCGGGAAGAGCGAGACCGCGCTTGCGCTAATTGAACGGGGACATAGTCTTGTGGCCGACGACATCACAGTCTTGCGTCGGGATGGCAACGGTGCTATTTTGGCTTCTGCAGTAGAACTGACGCGTTATCATATGGAGATAAGGGGCTTGGGTATAATTCATGTCCCCAGCCTCTTTGGGGTCGCTTCCATACGAAGCGAAATGCGGTTGGATTTGATTGTGAGATTGCACTGGCCCGATCCTCAGGTAGAGGACGACAGGACGGGTTTATCCGGGCAGACGCGTGACATACTGGGATCCAGGATTCCGTTGATTACGCTGCCGGTGGGTGCCGGGCGGGATCTTGCGCATGTTGTTGAAGTCGCAGCGCTTAACGAGAAATTGAAACAGCTGGGCCATGATGCAGCCAAGGAATTGGATGATCGACTGGTTAATGTGTTGACGGCGCAACAGGCTAAAAAGTGAGCAAGAAAAAGGGACAAGCCGATACGATTGAAGAGAAGGTCGTGGTCAGGGAACTGAAGATTATCAACCGCTTCGGTATCCATGCCCGGCCAGCCGCTCTTTTTGTCAAAACGGCCGGCCATTTTGAATCGGATATTATTGTCGAAAAGGAAGGGACCATTGTCTCGGGAAAGAGTATTATGGGCCTTCTGACCCTTGAGGGAAGCCAGGGTTCCATTCTCAAGGTCACCGCCACAGGATCGGATGCCGAGGAAGCGGTGGATGCCTTGCAGGAACTGGTGGAAGCAAAATTTTACGAGGATTAACGAGTAAATGCCGGAACAAGACGCAAAACAGCCAGAAGCCGTGGATCTCAAAGGCATCGGCGTTTCTCCCGGCGTTGCGGTGGGCGCTGTTTTTCTCCTTAAAACCGATGAGGAAGACCGCATCGTCGAAAGAACGATCAGCGACGCGGAGATTCCCCGGGAAGTGGCCCGTTTCGAAGAAGCCCTGATTCTTACGCGCCAGCAGATTCATGAAATCCAGCAGCGGATTGCGGAGGCGATTGGCCAGGAGAATGCGAGTATCTTTGACGCGCACCTGCTGGTCGTGGATGACCGGTCCTTTGTGGAAGAGGTGATTCGCGGTCTCAATACCCGGCGCAAGAATGTTGAATTTGTCCTGAACATTGTGACCGGCCGGTATGCCCAGGCCCTGGCCGAGGTGAACGATGATTACCTTCGCGAACGGGCGGCCGACGTTCGGGACGTGGCCCACCGCATTCTTCGAAACCTGTCCGGACGAAGCACGGAGTTTCTGGAAAAACTGGACCAACCCTGCATCGTGGTTGCGCACGACCTCGCTCCTTCCGATGCCGCCAGCCTCAACAAGAAAAAGGTAATCGGTTTTGTGACCGACCTTGGGAGCCCCACCTCCCACACCGCCATCATGGCGCGCGCGCTCGGGATCCCGGCCATCGTGGGATTGCACGATGTAAGTATCCGGGTGTCGCCGAATGATCAGGTTCTGATCGACGGGAGCAAAGGGTTGCTGATCATCCATCCCACCGATGAACAACTTGAGCGGTACGGGAAAATCGCCGAAGTCAGGAGATCCATTCAGTCCGACCTGGCGACCTTGAAGGATGAGCAGGCGGTTACCAAGGACGGCTACAATGTGCTGCTCTCGGCCAACATCGAATTGCCCGGGGATGTGGACGCGGTGCTCTCGTACGGGGCTTCCGGGGTGGGTCTGTTCAGAACCGAGTATCTTTTCATGTCCCGGGAAGAACCGCCCACCGAAGAAGAGCAATACAAGGCTTATGAGGAGGTGGCGCGTCGGCTGGCACCGGCTCCCTCGATCATCCGGACCTTGGACCTGGGGGGCGATAAATTTGTTTCAAGTACCAAGGCGCCCCAGGAACTAAATCCGTTTATGGGCTGGCGGGCCATCCGCTTCTGCCTGGCCCAGCCGGAAATCTTCAAGACCCAGTTGCGGGCCATTCTCAGGGCGAGCATTCATAATAATATCAAGATCATGTACCCCATGATCAGTAATCTCGACGAGGTTCTTCAAGCCAACAAGTTGCTGGCCGAAGCCAAGGACGAATTAAGGTCGAGAGGCGCGGCCTTCAACGACGAGGTCGAGGTGGGCATCATGATCGAGGTGCCGTCGGCCGCCCTGACCGCCAACTTGCTGGCTCCGCATGTAAGCTTTTTCAGCCTTGGAACCAATGACCTCGTTCAATACACCCTGGCGGTGGACCGGGTGAACGAACGGATCGCCTATCTTTATGAGCCGACCCATCCCGCCATTATGACGTTGATCAAGCATACGATCGATGTGGGGCATGAACACGGGATATGGACGGGGATTTGCGGGGAAATGGCCGGCAATCCGCTGATGGCCCCGTTGTTGGTGGGGTTGGGCGTGGATGAATTCAGTGTGAGCCCGACCGCGGTCCCCCTGGTGAAGGATGCCATAAGAAGCATCACCTATTCCCAGGCAGAAGAGCTTGCCCGTGCAGCGCTTTCATCGGCCTCGGCCTCCGAGGTTATCGAGTTGTGTCGCCAGCTAACTCAAGAAGTTGCGCCGGAAATACTTGAATTAGTGGGCTGATTCCCTCAGATTACCCGACCAATCCAAATAGCGAAGGAGCATAAACATGAAGCGTAGATATTTGTTCACATCGGAATCCGTGACGGAAGGCCATCCCGACAAGTTGTGCGATGGAGTTTCGGATTCAATTCTCGACGCCTTGATTGCGCAGGACAAACACAGTCGCGTGGCCTGTGAAGCGCTGGCGAAAACAGGCATGGTCGTGGTGGCCGGAGAAATTACCACCCGCGCTGTGGTCAACTATGCCGAAGTCGTCAGGAACAAGGTCCTGAAAATCGGATATAACGATTCTTCGATCGGCTTCGATGGAAACACCTGCGCGGTATTGGTGGCGCTGGATAAACAGTCGCAGGATATCGATCGCGGCGTTTCGGCCGACAAGAGCGATTACAAGGAGCAGGGGGCGGGCGACCAGGGCATGATGTTCGGTTATGCCTGCAACGAAACCCGCGAACTGATGCCGATGCCGATCATGCTGGCCCATCGGTTGACCAGGGCCCTGGCCAAATATCGACGTTCCGGCGATTTGCCTTTCGTGCGCCCGGATGGGAAATCCCAGGTTACGGTGGTTTATGAAAACGACAAGCCGGTGCGCGTCGACACCGTGGTCATTTCGACCCAGCATAGTCCGGACGTAAGTCACAAGAAGCTGTCTTCGGCAATCATTGAGACCGTCATCAAGAAAGTGGTTCCGGCCAGGATGATGGATCGGAAGACCCGCTTTCTCATCAATCCGACCGGTCGTTTCGTCATCGGCGGTCCGCAGGGCGATTGCGGCGTCACCGGCCGAAAGATCATCGTGGACACTTACGGCGGAATGGGGCGCCATGGCGGCGGGGCTTTTTCGGGCAAGGATCCCTCCAAGGTGGACCGCAGCGCAGCCTATATGGCCCGTTATGTAGCCAAGAACATCGTGGCCGCCCAATTGGCGAGTCGGTGCGAGGTGCAATTGGCCTATGCGATTGGTTATCCCGAACCGGTTTCTGTCCTGGTGGAGACCTTTGGCACGGGTAAGGTTTCGGACCAGAAAATCGAAAAGGCTGTGCGGAAGGTGTTCGGCTTAA
Source organism: Pseudomonadota bacterium (assembly GCA_043799015.1). Classification (GTDB taxonomy): domain Bacteria; phylum Desulfobacterota; class Desulfomonilia; order Desulfomonilales; family Desulfomonilaceae; genus JAZDOF01. The sequence goes on from JAZDOF010000224.1 coordinate 5,764, forward strand.
GACCTTCCGAAATCATCAAGCAGCTGAATCTGCTCAGGCCCATTTATGAAGAGACTTCTGCCTATGGGCATTTCGGCCGGACGGAAAAATTGGATATCTTCACCTGGGAACGGACGAACAAGGCCGCGGCGTTGAAGGCGGCGATATAACCGATCCGGATTCTTGAAAACTCCCCGCGCCGAAAGGTGCGGGGAGTTTTTTTATTTCTCTTCGGGGCCGGTATCGGAAGGCAACAGCGGATAACCAGTGATGGAATACGCTAAAAAAAGCGCAAAAAATATTCTTGCAAGCGCATACATATGAGTATAGATGTGGATGCAGGCGCTTACAACGTGTTTTTTATTGTTTTGGCGAGGGATATTCCATGTCATTCATTAACTCTTGTCGTATTTGCTTTCTTTTCGTGATTACCATTTCTTGGGGATGCTCCTCTTTGGCGGGTCCCACGGTTACGCCGGCGATTACAGCGATTACGAACAACACAAACGGAGCTTGGATAAACGGTGTCTTTGATTCCCATCACTTGGTGCCGGCGCATTACCAAGTAGTTTGGTCGGAAGGCTTTTCCACGAATGGCATAAAGCACTACACTCTTCAAGAGTCGAGTGATCCGTACTTCGTCACGACAAACGATGTGTGGTTTCTCGGTGGCGAATTCCTGCAGACGCGCTTCTATCAATTCTATCTGAAGACAAACAGTATCTATTATTACCGAATCGGCGTGACCGACAGCAACGAGGAGACAAGCGCGTGGAGTCCGGTCGTCGGCAAGACTGTGAACATGGTCCTGCCGTATCCTCCCTCGACGCCGGCCATCACTTCGCTGGTCAGAAATGTCACGGAGGAGATCTGGGTCGATGGTGTTTTGCAACCGGGGTACCTGCACGAGGCCGACTTTATTGTTCACGTGTCGACATCGAGTTCGGGAGAGGGAGTCAGCTTCTACGAAATCGAGCGCACGCAGAACCCGACCAACTTCCTTCACTCCGAGAACAACCCCAATGTGGAAGTCTACATGCCGCACCACCCGGACGTAGACAGTCCGTATGCAAACGCGGTCCAGCAATTCTACTGCCAAAGCAATGGCACCTACTATTACCGGGTCCGCGCAGTGGACGTGAACGAGTTCAAGAGCCCGTGGAGCACGGTCTACCCGGGGCCCTTCAGCAACATCACCGTCTCGATGCCCGAACCTTATCCGCCTGGCGTGTCGCAGATCACCTCGATCACCAACAACATCCAGAACATGGTCTTCTCCAACGGCGTGCTGGTGCCGTACACGATCAAGGCCCACTACATGATTCATCTTTCACGCTCGACATCGGGCGCGGGAGTGAGTGTCTACGAGATTCAGGAGACGCGCAACCCGACCAATTTCGCCTATATCGATCAACTCGGAGGTATCCCGACCTCCTGGCTTGGCGACACCAACGCGCCGGTGCAGGTCATCGCGCCGCACTACCCCGACACCGAGTACCCCACCAACGACTACCCCGTGTACCAGTTCTACCTGAAGGGGAACGGTACGTACTACTACCGTGTTTGCGCGAAGGACATCAACGGGTTCAAGAGCGACTGGGATACCGCCTACGACCCGGCAAACCCCAATGCCTATGCGCACATCACGGTCGATGTGGGTGATCCGACGCCCCCGGAGATTCCCGCGCTGACCCCTGAGTGCATCCAGCATGTCGAAGGCGATGTGATCCTTTCGTTCCCGGATGCCGCTGCGGGCGGGCGCGTGAATGTTTACGAAATCCAACTCTCAACCGATCCGTCGTTTGCCATCACGAACGAAGTGCACTACTCGGCATACCCCAACCACGTGTTCAGCGGACTGCCGGAAGGAACCTACTATGTTCGGGCCCGCACGGAGGATTGGAATGCGTTCAAGAGCGACTGGAGTATACCCCTTTCGTTTACGATTCGCTGGCCCGTGATGACAGACGTGGCGGTTGACCAGGTAAGCACCAACAGGGCCATCATGAGCTGGAAGACGGACGTGCCGACCGTCAGCGAGGTGGAACGCCGCGGCATGTATCGGGTCTTCGACGCATGGCGCGACCCCGACGAATATGTTCAAGCCGTGAACTACGCGCCGGGCGAAGCATACGGCGCAAGCATCACGACCAACGACATCATAACCGATCTCGAGCAACTCCGTTCCAACAACATCAATGTGCTCAACCTCTACAATCTGGGCTGGGACGAGCTTCAGCAGAACGGCAACGTCGAGAAGTTAATTTTCGACAAGGCCCGCGAACTCGGTATGAGGGTCGTGATTCGGCTCGAAGCCTATAACAAGTATCACGACAACGAGCCGCCGGGAGGCGATAACGTGCCCTCCAAGCACTTCGCCTATCGCGAAGAGGATGCCGATTGGATCATCAACTACTACACCAGCAAGGCGCGCGTCTTCGGTCCGGGCGGCTACGCCGAGAATTACGGCGACGTGATCGCATACTACTTGATCAATCTCCCATTCGACGATACCGACTTGATCCGGCAGGACGGTGTCGGACTGAGCCATTTCCCGGATCGTGTGCAGCAGCGCAATTATGTGTCCTACTTCTACAATCGGCTGAAGGCGTTGGACCCAAACCAGCCCGTTTTTGTTAATGTGTTTTATGGCGGCCTCGACGACCTGCCGCACTTTGAACTGGCCGACATCGTGGATGGAATCAGCGTGGTGGCCTACCCGGAACGGGTGGACGGATATTATCGCTCCTACATGTACGTGCCCGGCATGGACGACCCGGACTACCTGCTGATTATGAAAGACGTCTTCGAGTATCACCTCGACAAGCACTACAGCATCAACTCGATCGCCCGGCTCAAGAAACCGATGGTGATCGATCAAACCGGCTTTTGCGAGATCAACAATGCCGAGACCGGCCGGGTGCTGGACAAGCGAAGCAAGGCTCGAGCGATCACGCGCCTTGCCCGATTTTTTGAGAGCAACGGGGTGGCCGACTTCGGGTGGACGTACTTCAAGGTCCACGACAAGTTCGATTCCGCCGGAGAGTGGGCCACGTGGGGCTTGGTGGACCGGCTGAACGTATATCTCGATTACTTTGAGGAAGAATCGGATCGCTGGATCAACGCCATCGGATCGTGGAGTGCTAATGGCGGCACTTTCCAAAGCCTGAATACGGGAACGAATCTCTCGTTGCTGGACCTTGGACAGAAGAAAGGCGGAATCGAAGCGGAGTTTAATGGGCTCGCAACGGGGGTGACCAATCTCTATGTCGTCACCGCTTTTGCGGATGCGAACAACTATCGCTATGCCGGATATGATGGATCGTCCGCGCGGTGGGTGATCGGTGAAGTCAGCAACGGGGTGGATGCCGTGCTGGCCATGTCGGAACCCCATGCGATTCGAATCGGACCGGGAACCAACTACACCCTCCGCGTGGTTGTGAATCTGAACGCCGTTCGGCTGGATGTGGGGCTGCAGCGTAGAGTCGTGGAACACACGTTCAGCCGGTTTCTGCAGGGCCGGGTGGGTTTGATGACGCGCAACGGCAGTATGCCGGTCAATTGGTTCAAGATGTATGGGCGGGTCTACAACCCCATGCAGACTACGGATCACACCTTTGTGCTCAACGAACTGTACCCCGGCACGGAGTACCGTGTGCGGGCGATTGGGGGCGGAGGCGCATCCGTCTACACCAACTTCACAACACCGCCGGACCTCCAAGCGGCGCCGCGCCCCTCCATCACCATCACGCGGCCGCGCTTCGGAAACGAACTGGCGACGGGTACGACCTATGTCATCGAATGGAGGTCGGAAGACCCGTACGGCGACGCGTTGATTGACCTGTTTTATGACAGCGCGGAAAAGGGCGTTATCTCGCGCGGACAGAAGCCGACGGACGAGGATTTCATGGGTATACCGATCGCGTTGGGTATTGCCGCCACCAATGGGTCGGGAAGCTACACCTGGACGCTCTCCGGAGTCACGCAGGGGGCTTATTATGTGTACGCTCGGATTTATCGGCCTTCCAGCGGACAGCCTGGCGAGGTCGATTACAGTTCCGGCAAGCTGGTGCTTTCGCCCGTGCAGGTCCCCGCGCTGCGGACGGCCATCCCGCCGGCGGTGGATGGCCTGCTCGCTGAGGGAGTGTGGGCGTCGGTGCCCGCCACGACGTATGCCGTTGCCGGAACCTCGGGCAGCGATGCGTCGGCCTCGGTAAGACTGCTATGGGACGACGAGTATCTTTATATCGGCTTCGATGTAAAGGATCCGGAGGTCCGCAGCGGCTTGGACATCTGGGACACCGACGGGGTCGGCTGCTTCATTAACAACGGCCGCTCTTCGTTGAACAAGGTGGATGTGATGGCGCGCGAATATGTCGAGTACATCGGTGCCAATTCGAACGAAGTGAATTGGGGCGGTACGGACATCGCC
>JAZDOF010000225.1:0-2128 GCA_043799015.1 Pseudomonadota bacterium
GGCGGCGGCACCATCGACATGGCCGGAGGACGGGTGGTCCGCGGGGAAAACGGCACCGAAATTAGGATCGAAAACATCGGCGGGGTTCGTGATCTTGGCGGGACCAACATCGATCAAATCGTTATGGACTTGATTGTTGAAGAATTCCAACGGAAGCTTATAGCCGAAAACAAAGCGGAAGACCATTCAAGTGTCCAGGTGCCATACCTTCCGGTCCATTTCAAATCTCTCCCCAAGCATTTGCCGGCGGAAACCATCGAGGCGATGCGGGGCAACGTGCGCTTTTTTGAGGAAGCAGCGGAACAGGCAAAGATGGCCATTAACGAACGGGCAGCCGACTTTCCGGTGACCGTCACCAACCTCAAAGCTCTCGTCGGTGATGATACCGAGGTCGTCGAATTACCGGGCGGAATCGTTAACCTCGGATATGAGCCTTTTGTTCAGAGGGTACGGTCGGTGATGGGGCGCGCGGAAGCCGCTGTGCGCAGCATGATGTCGGAAATGGGACCTCGGGGGCGCAGAATTGATCAAGAAGCTTCTGAGCACATTGAGACCGGTGTTTCCGCAGGACCCGACGTCCTATTCATGGCCGGGGGCTCATCCAGGCTAAATGTTGTGCTTGATTTCCTCAAGGAGAAATTCCCCGGGTCCGAGATAGTGACTTCGGATAAACCTAAAGCCTGCGTTGCATTGGGGGCCTGCCTCTACGGATTTCAAGAGGCCAGAGGCATTCAAGTCATCAAAATAGTGGATGAATTCGATGGCCGGACCACTTCCGCTTTCGGCATTTCAAGCCTGGACAGGAGAACCTTTCAACCGGTATTCTATTGCCTGGTTCCCAAGAAATCCCCCTTGCCGGCAGAAGCGCAAATCCCCTCGAACCTGGTAGCCGTGAGGAGGGGTATCAGCTTTGAGGTCCTTCAAAACTTCGGGTGGACCGATACCCTTGCCGCCAACCCCGATGTGGAGCACTTGGTCGTGTTTCGCATAGCGGATCAGGCGCTTGATGGTGCACCCTCCCACGAGTTGAACGACGCTGATGTGTTCCTTAGCGTAAGGCGCGATGAGAGCGTCGAGCTACGCCTCCAGTTTCCTTCGGGGCACCGGATCACCTTCGACAGCCCGGGTCTCGAGATGTACTCCGAGGACGAATAAGGCGTACAGATCATGGAATCTCTGGTGCTGGATTTCCGTAACGGCAGATACCGAGCCTTTCGAGTGGATTCGGTCCAAGAAGTCCGGTTGATCCTGGATATGCCGGATCGCGTTGTGATTCGGCAAAATCCTGATGGAACGATGCTCGCGGACTTCGAAGCACCAGCCGATCAGCAGCCGCGGAAGAATGACGAGGCGGAATTCGTCAATCTTATACAATTGTCCAATACGGTTGCCGTCCCGGTAGATCTCTCTCGGATTTTCGAGACACTGGTCCCCGCCTTTTGCGCAAGGGCGGCCCTGCCGTGGGCAGCACCCGACAAGTCGGTGGTTCTCCGTTATCTGATCCCCTTCAATTCGTCGGAGGTGCTATGGACGGCGCTGCCTGCGCAACCGTTCAGGGTGAGCAACATTACGTTCATCCCGGCGGGTTTTGTAGATGAGTTTCTCATGCTCATGAATTTCGCCGTGAGATCTTGTGCCGATTACTTTCAAGAACCGCAATCGGAACTCTACTTGCTGACGACTATTGATGGGTTCCTTTCGATCATACGTGTCGGTAGCCGGCGGGATAACGGCGTAATATTCGCAGAAGCGACCGATATCCGGCCGTTCGGGCTTGACGTGTGGGACCGGCCGTCGAGTTCGGCAGGACCGGTCCATCTCGCGGTTGTGGGAGACGAGACGGACATTTCCCAAGCCGGAATACTCGCCCGGACGCTACGAGAAAAAGGACGCAAACCTGGAAAAATCGTGGCATCATCTCATGAGGCTCTTGTCAAAGAGTCCGTCGGGCGCTCAAAAGGCTTGGAACAAGAGGACATCGAGCTTGCTTTCGGCAACTACGCCGGTGTGTATTCGGAGGGAGGGCCGGGGCTGGTACTGGGTGAATCTCCACAATGTTACCCATATTCCATGCACGAGTCAGCGGAAATGACCTTTCAGGACGGGAACGCCCTCTTGACCTTTTTCG
>JAZDOF010000229.1:0-3613 GCA_043799015.1 Pseudomonadota bacterium
GGCGGCGGCAAATCCTCGGCTAAATCCCTATTTCCCTCGCGACGACGACGCGCATGATGTCCGGCGTGCCCCCGCCGATTAACGGGAAATAGGAGTCACGCAGGAAGCGCTCGACGGGATATTCGGTCATGAGACCGTAGCCGCCGAAAATCGACAACGCCATGGAACATATCTTGTTCGCAGCTTCACAGACGATGATCTTGGTAAGGGCCGCCTCCTTTGACACCTTTTCCCCTCGGTCGGCCTTCATGGCGGCATGGTAAAGATAGATTTCCGAACTCTCCAGAAGGGACAGCATGTCCACGAGACGGAAGCGTACGGCTTGGAACTTGGAGATGGCTTTTCCGAACTGTTCCCTTTCCTTCGAGTACTGGAGGGCTGCTTCGTAAGCGGACTTGGCCAGTCCCAAGGATATTGCCGCCGTCATTATGCGGTCTACTTCAAGGTGCTCCATCACTCCAAGCAGCCCGGTATCCTCCTCGCCCAACAGGTTTTCCCGCGGTACCACCAGGTCTTCGAACACCAGTTCCGCCGTATCCGAACAATGTGTGGTAAACTTGCTGAGCCTCTTGCCGACACGGAAGCCCTTCATGGTCGTGTCCACAAGGAAGACCGACATCCCTTTTCTTCCATCTTCAAGACCGGTCTTGGCCACAACGGCCACGAAATCGGCGATGGTTCCGTTTGTGGTGAAGGTCTTAGTTCCGTTGATTATGTATGAGTCGCCATCCCGGACGGCCCTGGTACGAATGGCCGCGGCATCTGAGCCGGCGCCGGGCTCGGTCAATGCGAAGGCGCCTATCTTTTCACCCCGCAACGCGGGGACAACATATTTCTGTTTCAGATCTTCAGACCCAAAATGGTAAACAGAGAGAAGCGGCACGGAAGTCGCCATGGCGATGGTTGCGGCAAAGCCTGCGGAAGCCCTGGCCAGCTCTTCCACGAGAATGCAATGATAGGTGTTGGGAAGGTCCACCCCCGCGCCGCCGCACTCCTCGGGGAACTTAACCCCCAGGAAGCCCAATTTCCCCATTTCCAGGATGAGATCCCTCGGCGGCTCTCCTGCTTCATCCAATTCCTTGGCCACGGGTGCCAGACGTTCCTGAGCGAACCGGGCCACATTTCGACGAAATTCCTCTGCTTCCCAAGTCAATCCGAGATCCATCTCCTGCTCCTTCTTTGTTCCATGCCCGCCGGCGGATCCTCGGCGGGCCTCACTAATATGTGTCCGTTGGTTTTCGCATACGTACGTGAAATGCCGGGTTCGTCTCCGCTCCGGGAATGTGGTTGACTCATCCCCCGCCCATGGTGATGAAAGAGATCCCCAGGACGTCGCCGTCATTGACCTTCGCAGCCGATTTATCGGGCAGAAAATTATGGTCCACGCCGTTGAGCGTGACTTCAATGTCGGGATAGACTTCACCCAGATCCACATTGACCAGTTTCACTTTGATCGCGGCTTCGACCGCCGAAAGAACCGACATGAGGTTTGAATGCTCATCTTCGAGAACGACCGCGTCGATTCGCGATTTCGTGCCGGCGAAGTTGGAGCGCACCGAAATCTTCAACATTGGGTCAAACCTCCTCATGGTTCCGGATTCGTATGAATTTCCCCGCATACGGCGCAATCGGCCCGCCGATCTACTTCACGGTAGGAGAAGTTCATGGATTTACCGTTGAAGAGCAGCAATCGTCCCAGAAGTGACGGCCCGGTACCGGTAAGGATGTTGATGGTCTCAATCGCCTGAACGCATCCTATGATTCCCGGAATGGGACCCAGGACCGGCAGCGGCGTCCCTACGGGCGTGAGATCATGCCCATGGTAGATGCATTGAAGGCATGGTCCCTTCCCGGGCACCGCCACTGCGGCTATTCCCCGGAAGCCCAGAACTCCGCCGTGCACGAAGGTCTTTCCTTCTTTGCAGCAAGCCTCGTTCGCCATCATGCGAGTTGGAAAGGAGTCCAAACCGTCGACCACCACATCCGCCTGCGAAATCAGCTTCGGTAATCGCTTGGGATCAATTTCCGCCTCGATACCGAGTACCTCGACCTCGGGATTGATCGACCGCAAGAGCCGCGACGCGACGACTACCTTTGAAGCGCCGACGTCTCCGGTGCAATAGAGCAATTGCCTATTGAGATCGGGAAGGTCCACCCGGCCCTTGTCGATTAGCGTCAGCCTGCCGATCCCGGCCCTAACCAGGTATTGGGCGCATACGCTTCCCAGGCCGCCGGCTCCCAATATGAGGACCCGGGCTCGGCTAAGCCGTTCCTGGCCCTCAGTTCCGAAGCCTTGAAGAATCATCTGCCGGGCATAACGTTCCATACCGGCCTTCTTCCACTTCTTTCCGTGCTTTGTGCCGGATCAGGTCCCGCACCGGCGGAAGTCCCGGGCGGAACCGGCACACCACCGCTGGAAATCGTCCGGCACGGTGAGCCCAACGAGTCCGTCACTTCTTCTTTTCCTGAAGTGCCCAATAGATTTTCTCCGGGGTTACGGGCAGGGTCTTGAACCATATACCGGTCGCGTTCTTCAGGGCGCTTACGATCGCGGTGGGAGTGCTTACGATACAACCCTCGCTTGCTTCCTTAGCGCCGTAGGGTCCATCAGGATCATCGGTTATGATGTCTATGACTTCTATGTTCGGGACATCTCCGGAAAGAGGCATCTTGTAGTTGGTAAGAGAAGCGTTTCTAGTGTGCCCCTGATCCATAATGAATCCCTCAAAAAGCGTTTGCCCCAGACCCTGGACCGCTCCACCCTGGTTCTGGGCATGAACGTTGAGTGGATTCAACGGGCGACCGCAGTCATGGGCAAGAATGGTCTTCCCACAATGTGTGACTCCGGTGTCGAGATCTACTTCCACTTCCGCCAACTGTGCCGTAAAGCTGTAGGAAGTGCCCGGGTTGCCGAGACCCTTGTCCCAGTCGTACCTCTCCAGGCCGTATTGCGAATATCCCCTTCCTATGATTACCGCTCCCGATCCCGAGTAGCACGCTATCTTCGCCAGTTTGTCAAAGGACATGGACAGCTCGGGGCGGTCCTGCACAAAGACCCTTCGCTCTCGGAAGGTGATTTCATCAGGCTTGATTTTCCATTCGGCCGCGGCGAACCCAGCGAGCTGGTTCTTGATATCCTGCGCGGCCCTTTGTGCCGCCATTCCGGCTAGTATGGTCACGCGGCTTCCGTAGCTGCCGGGGTCGCAAGGGGTTACGGCCGTATCGACCCTCTTGATGCTCACATCCTCCATTCGGAGTCCCAACTCCTCGGCCACGATCTGCACCAACACCGTGTCGGAGCCTTGGCCGCAGTCGGTCGCACCTGTCAGGTAATTAACCGTGCCGTCTTCACAAAGCCTTACCACGGCAGCGCACGATTGATGGCCCAACTGTCTGGCGCCACCGAGGTAAGATGCCGCCGACAGCCCCACGCCACGACCGGATCCGCTCTCTTTGCCGCGACTTTTCCAGAGATCCGTTTTGCTTAGCGTCTCCAACCCTTCGGTGAGCCCACAGCTCTTCACGGTGACTTTGTTGATGGTCTCATGGGGGGCTTTGATCGCATTCTTCAACCGAATATCCATCGGATCGATACCCAGTTCCTCGGCGATCA
>JAZDOF010000255.1:0-7852 GCA_043799015.1 Pseudomonadota bacterium
TCAACCCACTTCCCCCCTTTTTGTTGCAGCTCGAAAGCCGTTAAGAGGGCCGAGTAATCCATTACCGCACCGGATTCGCGGTTTTTGGGATTATCCAGTTTTGTCCACTCTTCCGCCTGTTCCCCGCATGCTACGTACAACCCTAGGCGATACTTTGCCCTAGTCTGCCAAAATCGGAAATAGGATGCTGCGCTGCCGGGCATGAGGGCTCTGCTAAGGGCCGGCAGGCGGCCCCTAACATAAAGCTCTTCTGCTTGGACCTCAATCCGCCTGACGCCCTCCAAGATTTCAGGCAATGCTGCAGCCGGGACCGTACGGAGCAGATTGCTTGCAGGAAATTTTTCTCGGAATGCCGCAATCGTATCTGCAATATCATGCGTTTGACCGGCCATTATGGCGGTTTGTATAAACACGGCTTGAATCTCTTCGTTGTCGGTAAAGCTGTTTGCGGCTTTGCTCGCGACCTCCAACGCATCCCCTACTCTGTCTTGATCGCTCAACAACTGAACCAACAGCAGGTGCGCTTCGGCATGGTCCGGGTACTCCAACTTTAAGGATTGGGCCCTGAGAAAGGCTTCCTGTCCGTGTCCCACAAGGGCGAAAGCCCGGATCATGTGCAATTTATCTTGGCTTTTCAGCCCGACGTTCCCCTCGGTCCCTTCAAGTTCCTCCGCTCTTCGGTAGACCTTCAATGCCTCCTCAAAACGATCCAAGCCGATGAGGGCGCGAGCGCGATTAACAAGTGTCCAGTCGGCTCCCAGCTTAACGCCAGCCCTGCCGGCTCTTTCGAGACACTCCAGAAACGCCTCCCATTTCTTCTGCGCGCCGAGGGCGGTGAGGTAATATTCGTAAGTTTGAGGAACGGCGATTAGGTTGATGAGTTCTTGGCCGGACTCCTCCATTTTACCCCATTCGCTCTTGAGTTCATGCCATTCGCATAATTGTGCCAAAACCATGGGGTTGTTGCCGTACGATTCAGCAAGTGCGGCCAGTTCGAGGCTCGCGATGTCGTTCTGTCGTTGGCTGATGTAGTGTCTTGCTCTCAGAAGTCGTGGAAAATACGAGTACTCGACGGGGGGCACGAAGGAATCTATTGCATCCAGCGCCTTCTCGGGTTCACCGGCCGCTTCCCACAGGATGACCCTCAACGTCACCGCAAAAGCTTGAAGTTCAACCGTATCGATTGTTTCCTGTACGTCATTCCGTTCGAGAAACGTGGCCGCCCAAGCGGCGCGACCCGTCTCCGTAGCCCATTGGACCAGCCGGTCCAGTACATACGGGATGGCAAAACTGACCTGGAGAGCATTTTCGAAATCGACCGATTCCAGCTCCAGCAACGGCTTGTCCCCCAACAGCCCGCTGAGGGTTTGGACCGGTAAACCATCAGATAAGGATGCCATTTTGTCGGCAATTCCATTCAATTCCTCCTGGCCGGCGTGGCACATGTGCCGTACGGCATAGGCTCCCTTATAGCAGTCTAACGCGCGCAGCTTCTCGCCCATTTGTAGGTACAATCCGGCAGCTTCCTCAAAGCATTTGGCCGACCGGCATCCGTCACTGCCTTCACCGCAATCCAGGAGCTGTTCGTGGAACAGTACGAAACTGAAATAGGGAAACAGGTTGTATTTCGTGCAGAATTCCTCTCTCCGCCGGGTAGCCGATTTGGCGTAAATATAGCCTGTCGTCTCGAATAGGACCGGGTTGTCCGTGGCGCCGTCGATCCACGGGTCCAACACCTCCTTTGCCGGTTCAATGCGGTCCGTCAGCACGTAGTACTTCGCCGCAAGCCGGGCGCAATCTTCGTCGTCTTTGGCCCTGGATGCTATTTCGGGGACCATGCCGGCCGCTTCTTCACTCCGTCTTCCGCCCAGGAGAAGCTCAAAACGAAGTCTTTTCGCGGGTTCGCCCGGTACGTTTTCCAGCTCCCGCAAGGCTGCTTCCGTTTCTCCTTCGAGATGCGTGCAGAGGGCTCGGGCTAGTCGTATATGGTCTCTATTCGATTCCTCCCCCAGGGCTTCGGCCTCTTCCAGGTAACTCCTTGCCTTTGAGAAATCCGGGATGTCGCCGGTTGATGCCGTGATTTGGGCAAGCAGCACCAAGACCTTCACCTTCAGGGGTGAAAAGCGATCTTCTTCAAGCACCGTCAGTCGTTTCCACATGCTCTCAAGGTTTGCCTTGACGGCCTCACGAGCTCCCTTCCGGTACAAATCCACAATATGATTGTACTCCTCCGCCAACCCCTTATCTGCTTGCGCAAGCAGCCCTTGGAACGTTTCCTGTTTGACCGCTATATAGTCAGTAGGTGTCCCTGAAATCGGAGAGAGTTGCTCGGCCGGCGATACGCCGGCTCGCCGATTCAGCTCGTCCAAGAATTCAACGGCTTCGCTCCAATTGGATAGGGGCACCGGTACCAGGTAATGCCGCTCATAGTACAGTTTTAGGTTCTCATTCCAATCCTTGACCAAGATATAGTGTCTTACGGCGTTCCTCGGCAGATCCATAAGCGACAGTTCAAACATGGCCTCCAGATTTGGGTCGATCATGCTCGTGCCTATGAAGAGAGCGGTATTCTTTTTCAGACTACCTTTGAATTCCTCCAGCAGGTTGGGGTGCGTCGCCCTATAACGGAACACTTCACTCTTGGTAAGGACCAATTCGGAGGGATCCTTGATATCTCCGTGGAGTTTGATGACTGTAGTTTGCGCGGAGGAAGGCGTGTACGCGTAGGCGCCATCCCTGTAAGTTACGTGATAGTCCTTCCCTTGAGCCTCCAGCGCTCGTTCCATCAGGTCGTCGTAGTTTGTGGTAAAAATGGTGTGAACATCGAGTCGTGCCAAGGCCTTGTGCACTTCGGAAGGCGTAGTAACTCTGCCGATACTATCAAGGACCTTCCTGAGAAGCGACGCCCGGCCTAACTTTTGTTCGTACATTTCGGCAACGTAAAGCGGATCAAGCAGGCGAGGGTCCTGCTTCTCGGATTCTTTCGGCAGTCCCAGTTCCGGACGCATCGGTGCCACAAGCTCGTTCCACGACGGCAACCCCGCTGAAATGCTTGCTCCGGCTCCCACTACGACTATGAGTTTCTTCCGACGAAGCGCGTCCGACAGGGCAACCAGGGGCGTGTGGAATGGGCTTGGCGCGGCGGGTTTGCTGCCTGTCATGTTGACCTCGCTAATTGAATATAGTAGGCATGTGGCCCCGTAAACCGACTTGCGACAGAGAACGCCGGTTGGTGACACGCAACCATTATGGGCCAGTTCGCGGAGATCAGGCAAGATTATCCAAACGGATCTTGTGGAGCTTGTGTTGCCGAGCGCCATGTGCTTGGGATGACTAGTTACTTTCCCTGCATTGCCGGCAGCGCCGCTGGACATACCCTTTTCGGTCGAGCCGGCCCCCCTGGCATCTTCATTCTCCGGCGGCCGACCGATTTGAATCCTAAACCGGACTTCCATGACGGGGGTGTTCTCGACATGATGCCTCTTCGCGAACTTGTTCCCTGGAACGAAGCCGTGAAGTGCCTGAAGGAGCTCCTTGGGTACAGGCATGAATGGTAGAGTTACGGAAGACAACTCCATGGGAAGGGGGTATCGTGAACCGAGCATCTACGGGCAACGGATGACTTGGCACTTGCAGATTTTCCCAAAAAGGCCTATTTTCTTGAACAGGAAAAAGGCCGGAAACAGGAAAATGCCCACTGAAAAAGAAATGATCGCGGAACTCCGAAAGGGAAGACTATCTTTGCCTCCCTTGGCATTCAGGTCTATCGAAGACGGCCCTCAAAGGGACGATAAGAATCGATTCGACGCCTACCTTGAGGCTTCATGGCAGGAACGAACCGCAAGGTTCGCGGTTGAATGCAAATCTCCCTCCACACCCAAGTCTTTTCAGGCCGGCCTCAATTTCCTGAAAGCGGCTTCAATTCCGCAAGGCTACCAACCGATGCTGTTGCTGCCCTTCCTGAGTGAAAAGCAGTTGAAGGAGCTGGAACAGGAAGGGATAAGCGGAATAGACCTCGTCGGCAACGGAGTGGTAACCGCACCGGGAAGATTTGCCGTATTCCGAAGCGGCAAGAAGAACCCTTTTCCGTCCTCCGCGCCGATCAAGAACATCTACCGTAAGAACAGTTCGATGGTGGGGAGGGTCTTCCTCGTCCGACCGGCCTACGAAACGGTTCAAGAAATATTGTTGGAAATAAACCGAAGAAACACGTTGGTACAACGTTGGGACAAAAAGCCCATGGCCCTTTCCACGGTGTCGAAGGCATTGAAAACATTAGATCAAGACCTTGTGGTCCGGCGCGCGGACGAGACCAAACTGCTACAGCCGGCCAAGCTACTGGAAAAGCTGGGTGAAAACTATACCGGCCCGGCAACCAAATCGCGAATCCGCCTCAAGGTCCCAACTACCGATGGTTCGATTCGCTGGATGTTGCATAACCAAGCCCGGGAATTGGAGCTGCCCGTGGTCGCTACCGGTCTTTCCTCGGTGAACAGGTACGCCGTCATGCAGAGACAAGATTTTCTGTCGGTCTACTGCCCACGGATCGACATGCTCCTGGAACGTCTGCCCGGTAGTAAAGAGGATCGTTTTCCCAATCTCGAACTCCTCGAAACTGAAGATGAAGCCGTCTACTTCGATTCACGGGATGTGGACGATTTCCGGTGGGCATCTCCCGTGCAAGTGTGCCTGGAGTTGATGACCGGCGACAAGAGGGATCGAGAAACCGCGGAACAGGTGAAGACATTTCTCCTTTCAAATCTCAAGGAAGCTCAGCCATGACGGCCATGCCCGTACTTCAAAGTGCTCTCGTCGATTTGCTCCGAGCATTGGATAATACCGACGTTAAGCTCATCGTTGGCGGAGGCTTCGGAATTTTTCTCAAGACCGAGTATGTGCGGCGCCGAGGGGCGCGGACGCTTCTGTTTCAGTGGCCTGAATCCCGTTCCACAAACGACCGGGACTTGTTTTAGAGGCCCGAACTACTCATTGAATCCGCATTGAAGCGGCGCGCTTGGTTTCGGAACACTTTTCCTCACTTGATCGGTTGGGAATGATCAGATTGAGAGAAAGCCCATACTATAGAGTCGAACAGCAGCTTGATGAGTTTATTTCAGCGCTTGAGGAACTGTTTCCTCCAATACCTGCAAAGGCTGAACGCGAAACGTGATCTATGGGTGTTTCAGCGGTGGGCTGTAATGTGATAGGGAGCTTCAAGCTTTGGAGGACATCTGCGAGGAACCGGCCGATGCTGTTCCCGACCGTCCCTGTCAACGGCAACGAGACCGCTTTGCCGGCGGTAAACGGAGGGGTTTTCTCGGGTACTGCGAGAGTCGGCGGGGTCCGGAAAACCGCTCCGTTTGTTTGTCTCGGCGCCGCAAGTGTAACCGACGGGGCGGCGCAGCATTTGCGAACCATTCCTACGGTTACCGTTCGAGCGGCGTAACCCGCTTCGGCGTCTTGTTTGGGAATTTGCCGGTCACGCGGGCTTCGGCATCCGATCCCGGGATCACATAGATGATTTCCTTCTTTTCCTTGAATTTTTTTACGATCCGCTGCACGTAGCCTTTTCGGTCCAGTAGGAATTCCCCTATATTCTCCTCGCCTGCGGGACATACGCCCACGCATCGGTCACACCTCGTCTGCGGACAGATGGATAGGTTTTGCCACATTGATACTGTTTCCGCATCGCTCACCTGAGTCCGATACTCCTCGAAATTCTTGCTTTCAACCAAATGCTTCACCCAATCCACGAAATTACCGGCTCGCTCTCTGTAATTATGGACGTAACAAGGAACGAAGTCGAAATTGCCGTCCGCACCGATGGCTCCGGTGGGGCAAACGGATACGCAGAGTTTGCACTCGATGCAAGGGTTGAATTCCATCGGCCCGTCATAGCTCCCGAGCTCGGCTCCGATCAAGACCGTGGCAAGGACGATGCCGTTTCCGAAGCGTGGGTGAATGACCATCCTGTTCCATCCCATGCGGCCGAGTCCCGCTTCAACCGCAATGGGTTTGTCTGAAACGAAATGCATGACGCCGGGCCAACGGTCGGCTTCATAGGGGAAGCCAGCGGACAGATTCAGGGCGGGGACGTCCATTTCCCCGAGGGCGGTTACCAGATTGCGGGCGCAACGATTGGCCATGTCCCAAGTGTGACGGAACTCCATACTGGTAATGGAATGAAAGACTGTTCTCAGGGGTTCTCTATTGAAGCGAAAGGCAAGGGCGGCAACCGTCTTGGTGGTCGGCAACGCTTCGAGAATCGCGCCCTTCCAAGTCGCCGTCGCCGGGCGATCCACCTCGATGAAGCCGGCGTCGGCCGCGCCCAGTTCCAAGCTTAAATCCTTCAGCCGCTGCTTCTCAAGTATCGTCGGGCCTCCCGACGACTCCCGAGAGTTGAACGAATCGAAAAACCATTTCACCGTAGGGTGATCCTTGGAATACATGGTGCCTCCTAACGATTTCCGTGAACTTCTTTCCTGAGCGTCATGCAGGTGCTTGTGGCTCGGGCCGTGAGACGCCCCTGAGAATCCGTGATGTCGCACTCGACCATACCGACGGTGCGACCCCGACTCACAATCTTGCCCACTGCAAATAACTTTTCCGTCCAGACGGGCCGGAGGAAATTGATCTTGAGTTCCAGTGTGGTGAACGTTTCATCAGGGCCTAATGTACCGGCGTAGGCCGCTCCCATCGCCAAGTCGGCAAGATCGCACAAGACTCCGCCGTGCAATGTTCCCATCGGGTTGGCGTGCTGAGGTCCCGCATCGAGCTCAAGACGAGATTCCCCGGGTAGCAAGGATACTATTCCGATGCCTATCAACCGTGCGATGGGCGGGTCGGGTAATTCGCCCAGGGCCGTTTTCTCCAATGGGTCGGATGTAAGTTCAAGATTGGTTGCTGTTTCCATGACAAGCTCCTCGCATTAACGTGTATATACACCTATTCGGGCAAAAAAAACTATGCACGCGTTACAAGATCGGAAATTCCTTTCAATATGCTATTCCACCGGTCTCCTCCTAATTCTTTTATGATTTCACCCTGAGCCTTTTGCCAGAGAGGGAAAGCCGCTGCCAGTGCGGAGTGTCCGCGTTCGGTAAGAGTTAGTTTTCGGGTGCGAAGATCGTCACCCGGCTCCATGTCCATCATCCCCTTCTTGCTCAACAAGGACACATTGCGGCTTAGGGTCGTTCGATCCATCACTACGGCCTTGGCAAGGCGGTTGATGGTTACCGGTTCGAGTACCCTGACGGCCGCAAGAAGCGTCATCTGGGTCGCTTTTAAGCCGGAAGGCTTGAGAGCGGCGTCGAAAAAGCTCGTGACACGTCTGGCGGCCTTTCGGAGGTTGAAACACGCACAGCTCTTTCCCATTTCAAGGGCGGCATCTACCGGGAGGCTCTCCGCATTCGTCGCCATATCTCGTTTCTTTTCAGGAGCCATATTTCATCTCCGAATTGTCGCGGGGGACTCATCATCCGTCGCACATAATAAGTGTATATACACCTTTTGATCCTTGTCAACCGAAAAGAGAAAAAACAGTAACCATTATCTCTTGTGGGCCAGGCTTTCCAACCTGCCGAGATCGCACTAAGAAGATTCGCAGGCTGGAAAGCCTGCGCCACGTTGAGATTGGAATTTCCCTCTCGTAACTGAAGGGTTACTCCCGGGCCCCTGAAATAGCTTGACAACAGGGAAACTCGTTGCTAGACTTATTGAGATGCGGGCATAGCTCAGTTGGTAGAGTGCAAGCTTCCCAAGCTTGATGTCACGGGTTCGAGCCCCGTTGCCCGCTCCAGGAGAGGTCACGTTGACCCGGGTCGTTGTCCCCGGGTTTTTTATTAGGGGTTGT
>JAZDOF010000263.1:0-3929 GCA_043799015.1 Pseudomonadota bacterium
GGCGACCTTTGAAATCCCTAGACGGGTCGAGTGAGAGATCCTCCGGCATCGTGGGGCACCGCTGTGAAAACCACGTTCTCGATCGACGCTGAAGAATATGCATCGGCACTGGCTGAGACAAAGAGGGCCCAAAGCAATGACGAAAAGAAGCGATCGCTCGAGGGTCTTGCTAAACTGCTGTTTGAAGGTATCCCCTTCTTAACATTAAGGTATTCCAATCTGAGGACGGCAAGCGCCGAAATTGATCTGGTTTTCCGTTATTGCGGTTTCAAAGAAATGACCGTCTTCGACGAGCTGGGGGGGTATTTCCTGGTAGAATACTGGAACTGGAGAGGTTCGAAATGTCGTACGAAGACCGAATCGTGGTAGATCCCGGGGTACTTGTCGGCAAGCCGATTATCAAAGGTACCCGAATTGCCGTGGAGTTCGTTATAGATTTGATGGCGAACGGATGGTCACATGAAGACATACTGAACAATTATCCCGGGCTGACCACCGAGGACATTCTCGCCTGTCTGAGTTATGCAGGCGCACTGCTGCATTCCGAGAAAGTCTATCTGCTGGAGTCCAGCCTTTGAGACTCTTGGCCAACGAGAATTTTCCTCGAGAAGCTGTCGATGCCCTGAGAAGAGATGGACACGACGTGATATGGGTGCGGACGGAATGTCCGGGGATTAGTGACAGGGAAGTGTTGGCGAGAGCCTGTCTGGAGAACCTAATCGTGATTACCTTTGATAAGGATTTCGATGCATTGGCCTTTAAGCGACAGGCTCCCAGCCTGCGGATTTCGTAGGAAAAAGCCTCGGCAGGCCGGCAAGCCCGCCCCACGAGACTGAATGGTTACCGGCGGCATGGGTGTTTTGCTTTATTTCCCCGCTACAAGCTGGTATGCTCCCACTCCGCATCATCCATATTACCGACGGTTTCCCGGGGGCCCTTCGTGGACGATACACCGATACCCAAAAGAATGGGCCGTTCCCTTCTTGCCCGTGAGTCTCTTCATTGGGCGTCGGCGGGGATCCTGACCGCCATAGCCGGATCTACGGCCGCCTGTTTTTCAAAGGATTGGGTGGAGGCGGCGCTGCTCGTTGCCACCGGGGCTTTGGCCGGGTACCTCACCAACGACATTGCCATCACCATGCTGTTTTGGCCTACGGAGAAGAGGCTCGGGGGCCTGCTTTACGGCATGTTCTTCAAGGAAAAGGACCACTTTGGGGAGGCCCTGATCGAACGGGCCTGTGAAAAATTTCTTAATCCTAAACTTTTCACTGACTTACTCCAACATGACAACATCGTCGGATGGCTTAACGGCTCCATAAAAAACGCCGTCGACGAGCTTGCGGAAGTCGAGGTGGGAACCCCCCGAGCGTTTCTGGCTACGTATTTCCCCGACGATGACGAACGGGAACTCCTCTACGATCAGTTGTCCACGCAGATGGGTAATTTCGCCGCGGCAAAAATCTTGGAGAATGCATCGCGTGAGAGCATTCAAGGCGTAATTACCGCTATGATGGCCGGTCTCGGCGGCTTGCACCCGGCACAGTTCGGTGCGGACCATGATGGAGTCCAAGCTGCCGTCAAACATCTTTTTGAAACATGCGCGGACCCATTAACTCGAAATCGCTTAAAAGCCGGAATGGTGGGGGTGCTTGGCCGGGCGCTCGATTCCCAAACCTCCTTGAGCCTCGTCATGGGTCCCGAAGTGAGCAAACGAATCGAAGATCTTTCCGCAGATTACTTTCACAAGGTGGCTTTGCGGGAGTTGGCCCGAAAACTGAAGGACCCGGCCTTTCGCGCGAGCGCGGCAAAGATGGTCCGGGACCATGTGGAACCTTTGGTGCGTGCCCATGTGCAGGAAATGGAGGGGCTTAGGGGCTGGTTGATCAAGGGATTCGGCGCGGCCACCATTGATGAGGCATTGGATAAGCTCTCACCGGCCGTGGATTCGTTCCTCCTGGAATCGCCGAAAGCCCTTTCACGGCCGGAGATAGGCCTGCATCTGGAGGATTCGGTTCGCAGAGGCGTCAGGGAAATCTTGGAACTGAGGCTGGACCAACTGAGAGCTTGGATGCCGGATGAGATGTTGGAAGGTATTGCCGATTCCGTACTCGATATTCTCGCCTCCGATGGGACAAAGAAAGCGGTAACCGAAGGCTTGACCGATTGGCTGTCCCGCAAGTCGAATGAAGAGTTTAGGACCCTTGCGCCGGCCCTGTTTGAAGCGGGCGACACGCGTGACAACGCCGTTGCCGCGGTTTCTCGGGCTCTTTGCCTCAAATTGGCCGAAAACGACGTAAAACATCGTGTTGCCACGGAATGCCGCATTAAGACCCGTCGCGTCGTAATCGCCCTGCTGGATGCCGCCATTCCACGCTTGAAGGACCTGCCCTTTCTCAAGCCTGCCGTGCTGGCCGGCCTGGGAACGAGCGCGGCCGATTTGGCAGCCTGCAAGTTGCTTCAATACGCGCCCGAGATGGCGTCCCGTTTGCCCATAAGGGAGAAAATGTGGGAACTCTGGAATTCCATGACCAACCGGCAGATCAAGGAAATGGTTCAGACGGTGTTGGATTCGCAGCTCAAGGTGTTGATCAATCTAGGCATCAGTTTCGGGGCCGCGGTGGGCTGTTTGTGCGTGCTCATTCAAACCTGTCTCGGACCCAACGGTGCCGGGGTTCTTTTGTTGTTGCTGGTCCTGGGTTACCGTGTCTTCAAGGCAAAGGTGGTGGACTCCGAAGGTTAACGTATGGCCGGCGATCTAACCCGCAAGCTTGTATCCGCCTGTCGTTCGGGAGATATCCGGACCGTGGAGACCTTGCTGTCCACCGGTTCGGCCGGCGATGCATCGGCCCGGGCCTCCGCGCTTCATACGGCGTACGCTTGGGGGCATAGGGACATCGTCCGGCTTTTGATCGAACGTTTTGATCTAAGTTCCCGGGATGCGCACGGGATCACGCTCCTAATGAAGGCGGCCGAGCAGGGGGATGTCGAATTCACGAGGTTTCTGATTTCGCGTGACGCGGACGTGAACTCGGTCGATGAGACGTACGGCGCGACGGCCCTTGCAAGGGCCGCCTTGCGAGGCGACCCGGATGTGGTGCGTGTCCTTCTGGACGCGGGGGCGGACGCGTCTTTGACTGACCGCTTGGGGAACACCGCTCTGCTGCGTGCCCGCAAGTGGGGCAGGGCCGATGTGGTCGCATTGCTGGAGTCCTGGCGGCCGAGGTCTGCGTGCGCGCCGACCGACTATGCCGCGCCCGATAGCGCGGGGATCCGTGGCAAGGCCGTGATAGCGTTTATGGGTCCTACGGGAAGCGGCAAAACAGCCTTATTGAATTCGTTGCTGGGGTTCACCTTGTTTCCGGAGGGGGTGGAACGGACCACCCTTGTGCCCACTTTTGTTCGATCCGGCCCCAGGCTGCGTGTCAGGGCCGTTGATGCCTATGGCTGCAACGTCCCCGGTATCCTCGCATTGGAATTGGACGCTTCGCGGCCGGCATCACGGCTTCCTCAAGGGGGCAAGGCCATCGTAAACCGCTTGTTCAGGCAGGACTACTTCAACGAGGTTAAGTCGGTGTGGGACCGGTTTTGGGGACCGGTCTTCGCGGCCGTCAAATCGGGGGCCTGCGCGGAAATTCACGCGGACGTTCCCTTGCCCTGGCTTCCGGCCGGGGCGGTGCTTGCGGATCTGCCGGGTTACTACGGATGGTTTCCGGAGGACACGCCCGCTTTGCACGCGTTGATGACGTCATGGGTGCAAGACGCGGCTCATTGCATCTTTGTGGTTGAAAACACGAAGCTTTTCGTGGGAGAGGGCTACGAGTACCTGCGACGGCGCGCATCCAACGGTGGAAACGTCTCCCTGTTGGTCAATCGTATGGATGGCTTCAACCCACGCATATTCGGCGCCGGAGAAGGCACGGGTCCCGAGG
>JAZDOF010000275.1:0-3543 GCA_043799015.1 Pseudomonadota bacterium
CCCGGTCAACGCAATGCGGTAACCGGTCTTGAGGGACCGGGCCGCCTGCGCCTGTTTTGTCTCGGAGTTTTTGATGTTCTGCGCTTCATCCAGGATAACGCCCGACCATTGCACGTCCTGGAACAGCTTGATCTCACGATGGAGCAACCCGTAGCTCGAAATCACTAATGTGCTTTGCGCCGCTTCTTTCTTGAAATCAGCCCCCTTTTTCCTGTTCATGCCGTGATGGATCAGGACCTGCACGTCCGGCGTGAACCGCATGGACTCCTTTTGCCAATTGTTTACCACCGTGGTGGGACACACCAGGAGGACAGGTTTGTCGCAGCCGTCGGAGTTCCGAAATCGCTGGATCAGGGCCAATGTCTGGATGGTCTTGCCCAACCCCATGTCGTCGGCAAGGCAAGCGCCCAGGCCCCACCGCGCCAGGAACCCCATCCATGAAAGCCCTCGGAGTTGGTACGGCCTGAGCTTGCCGGAAAACGACACATCCGGTTCGAGGTCTTCCATCCCTCCGCCGGTCTTAAGGCGCTTCAGTAATGAACCAACCCTGCCCGTGGCCTTCACGCCGGCGAAATCGAGCCCAGGAGGCCCTTCCTCGGCACCCAGCGCCATCTTCATGACGTCCTGGAGCATCGCCGTGTTGGAGCCCTTCTTCTTCCAGACCTTTAGGGCCGCTTGAATCTCCTCCGCGTTGATCTCAACCCATCGGCCCCGAAACAGTACGAGCGAGGCCTTCATTGCGGCGAGCTCCTGCAACTCTCGCAGGCTGAGCTTTACTCCGCCGATTGCGACTTCCCAGTCGAATTCCACTATGGAATCAATGGAAAGAATACCCTTTGCCTTCATCTTGGAGCTTCTCACGATAGCGCTCACGGTGGGACGCAGCTTAGTCCCCGAGCCTGTCCACCACGTGGGGAGCATTACGGTGAAACCGGCCTGTTGCAGCAGAATGGCCCGTTCCCGTAGGAAATCGTGCGCGCCTTGGACATCCGCAGAGTATCCACCCGGGTTGGATGCCTCCAGGCTGGATGCAACCGAAGGGCAGACCGCAGAGGCCTGTCCCAAGGCTGTAAGTAGGAACTCCCTTATCCGCGTGGGAGCGGTCTTCAACGCGGTCGTCACGGCAGGCCCCGGATTCCAGGCATCTTCAACCGGAATCAGGAGACTCAAGTCGTCCAACGGTTGCATAAGATAGCGGACATACCACGATGTATGGACAAATTCCTGTCGCTTTCCCTTCTTAACCACCTCCGTGCCGGGCTCTTCCAGCCGAAAACAGAGCCGAAACGGATAGGACGCGGTCACGGCTATGGGCCTGGACCAATCTCGAACCTGTCGTACCAGGCCCGCCAATTGACCCCCATCTGCCGCTATGCGGTTGTCCGGGGCCTTTAGAGCGTACATCCATGCATCGTGGACACTGTCGAAGTCCGGGGTCTTCCTTGACCGTGGCGTGGGCTGTTCGGTCCACGTCGAGAACCGTACAAGATGGTCGAGGCAAAGGCCGACGAATCGCCGTAGTAGTTCAGCGGCCGGGGTAGCCGGCGGCTCCGGGTCTTCCGCGGATTTGAGCGCACGCGCGGACGACGGCATGCGCCGAGCCAGTTCATCGGCCGCCCGCCCTGCGTCCCCGGAATAGACGGGCTGCCACACGGCCCTGTATATGTCTCCCTCCTGCTCTATGGAAGGCAGGTACTGTCGTCGTGCGGTGATGGAACCCGAGAAACGAAGGGCCTCGGCCCAGAACGCCAGGTCCGCGCCTATGGCCGTGCCGTGCGCGAGAACCTGCCGGCCCCGGCATGCGCAAAGCAGCTCAACCGCCTCGTGCAGTTGCAGACCATAGACGGTTACCAGCCGGGGACTCAACGTTACCTTAGCCTTGGAAGCCGGTGGATCCGATATCAAGGGACCGGAGGAAATGGGAACCGCTCCCTTGACGGGCACCCACAGGTTCAATCGGGAAAAAAGCTTTCGATCCGGCTTGGTTCTGAGTATTGCCGAACTTAACACATTAAGAAGTCCGTCCGGTCCCGTATCGAACGGATATGGCTCCGGCAGCCCGCTTTTGCTACCCGCCCTACCCTTTGTTTGCTTATCGGTCTTGTAGCCTTCGTTGGGACTTTCCCCCCACACGAACAAGC
Organism: Pseudomonadota bacterium; assembly: GCA_043799015.1. Taxonomy (GTDB): domain Bacteria; phylum Desulfobacterota; class Desulfomonilia; order Desulfomonilales; family Desulfomonilaceae; genus JAZDOF01. Next base: position 2,142 of record JAZDOF010000275.1, read on the forward strand.
GGTCTGCATACACGGCACCGTGAACAAGGATCATGGCGACTATTTCTCCCAGGCTGGAATACCGGGCATCTCCAAAGGCTGCGGGACAACCCGGAGTGACGACTCCGTACGGGAACCGCGATTAGTGCTATGGGATCGACTGTGGCGGAAGTCGGAGAATAATAGGGGAATATCAATAAGGGGGGCAGTACGTCAAGTGCCGGCGGCCGGTCGCTCCGTGAGGTTTTTCACACCGGTTTCCGAACAGCCGCATCTAGGGGACCCGAGGATTGTTCCCGAAGTGTCGGGTTACCAGTCCGCTGTTAGGTCTTGACACCCCGCGGATCACATAGTAACATACAACGATCTAAGGACAGGTTCGTCATGAACAATAGCGGAAGATTCGGCATGTCGACTTCTTACTACCGGTGGTACTATTATTACAAGCCCCCTGGATGAGGTGCGCCGACTCCCGCTGTTTTAGTTACAGGATACGAAACCAAAAAAGAAGATGCGGAGCAGGCGTTCCGCATCTTCTTTTTTTTTACGCATTTGGAGGAATCAAAATGGTCGTCGTAATGCAGAGAGAAGCCAAAGAAAGTCAGGTGTCCCGCCTCCTCGCCAAGATCGAGTCCTTGGGACTCAAGTCACACGTATCCAGGGGCAAGATCCGAACCATAGTGGGTGTCGTGGGAGACAACTCCCATACGGATGCTTCCGTATTCGAGTGCCTCGACGGGGTCGAACGGGTAGTCCCGTTGCTCGGACCGTTCAAGTTGGCAAGCCGCGATTTCAAGAAGGAAAACACGGTATTCTCAGTGGACGGTTCTCAAATCGGGGGCAAGAAAATCATAGTCATCGCCGGGCCGTGCGCGGTCGAGAACCGAGAACAGATCGTCCAGTCCGCGTTGGCCGTCAAGAAAGCAGGGGCCGTTGCCCTACGCGGAGGCGCCTTCAAGCCCAGGACGTCGCCGTACAGCTTCCAAGGCCTTGGTGAAGAGGGCTTGAAGCTCTTGGCCGAGGCCAGGGATATGGCCGGTTTGGCGGTGGTTATGGAGGTCACCACACCGGAACAGGTTTCGCTTGTGGCTCAATACGCGGATGTTCTCCAAATCGGTGCTCGCAACATGCAGAATTTCGCTCTTCTCAACGCCGCGGGTGAGTCACACAAACCGGTTTTGCTGAAACGAGGACTGTCAAGCACCATAGAAGAGTTTCTTAACGCGGCGGAATACATACTAAGTCATAACAACCCTCGGGTGATCCTATGCGAGCGCGGCATAAGGACCTTTGAGACTTACACACGGAACACCTTGGACATAAATGCCATACCGGTGATCAAGTCATTGAGCCATCTCCCGGTCGTGGTTGACCCCAGCCACAGTACGGGAAAACGAGAGTACGTGGCTGCGGTGAGCCGAGC
>JAZDOF010000284.1:0-3765 GCA_043799015.1 Pseudomonadota bacterium
GTCTTTCTTTCGGATCAAGGGGTCTGCATAGGTCAGAATCTCTCAGCGGAGAATATGTTCGGGTACAGTACCGAGGAGGCGCTGGGAAGAAGCGGGATTGAATGGATAGCCCCCGAGTACCGACGGACCGTTCTCGACCACATGCTCAAAGGATGCGAGGAGTCTTACCAGGCGGTTGCTCTTAGGAAAGACGGCACCACGTTTCCGTGCGAGATTCAGGGGAAGATGCTCAACTACGGCGGCCGTAGGATCAGGGTGACGGCTCTGCGGGACATAACCGAGTCCGCGAAGGCGCAACAATTCTTACGGGAGAGCGAAGAACGATATCGACAAGTTACGGAGAGTTCCCCAACGGGGATATTCATTCATCAGGACGGGGCGGGGGTCTACGTAAACCAAAGGATGGCCGATATTCTGGGCTATTCCAAGGAAGAGATGATCGGCGGAAACCTGCTCGATGCCGTGCATCCCGAAGACCGTGAGATGGTGACACGTCACGCAGCGGCACGCCTTAAGGGCGAACCGGCCCCTCCGGTGTACGAGCTTCGTCTGGTGCGAAAGAACGGCGACACCATACGGTGCGAGGTGATGGCCACGGTGATAGACTATCAGGGCCGTCCGGCATTGATGGGGAACATAGCGGACATCACCGACCGAAAGAAAGCGGAGGAGGCGCTCAGAGAAAGTGAGGAACGATTGAGGCTTGCCTTGGAGGCCACGAGCGACGGTCTGTGGGATTGGGACATGATCACCGACAAGGTGTCTCGCAGTCCATCGTTCCTTGAAATGATGGGGTTGGAACCTCACGAGTTGCCGGGACGGTTCGGCGATTGGGTGGAGAGGATGTTACCCGAAGATCGTCGAGCGGTACGCGACGTCTTGGCACAATACCTCAGCGGAAAGCGGGAAACCTACGAAGTCGAGTTTCCTGTGTTCAAACCATCCGGAGAGTTGGTGTGGATACTGTCTCGCGGCAAGGTGATCGCGCGTGACCACGACGGAAAGCCCTTAAGAATGGTTGGAACTCACACCGACACAACCGACCGGAAGATGATGGAAGAGGCCTTGCGCGAGAGCCGGGAGCAGCTTCAAACCATATTTCAGGCTTCCCCCACCGCGATTTTTCTGGTTGACCCCCAAGGTCGGATCGTACTTGCCAACCAAAGAATGCATGATCTCTTTTCATTGACGTCCGATGAATTACCGGGGACTCCGTATGTCGCCTTGGTACACCCGGAACAGCGATCCCTCGGTCGCGCTAAAATGATAGCTTTGATGGAAGGCCGAATTGATCATGTGAGCCTGGAAAGACGGTACCTCACGGCCGACGGCGGCGAGTTCATCGGACATCTTTCGGGCCGGAGGCTGACCCAACCCGATGGCGGTCTGAGGGGATTACTCGGAATCATCACCGACATAACCGATCGAAAGAAAGCGGAGGAGGCCGTAAGAAGAGAACGAGACAAGGCCCAAAGCTATCTTGATATCGCAGGAGTTATGATTGTCGTCATAGATAGTGAGCAGAATGCCGTCCTTGCCAACAAGAAAGCCTGCGCGGTTCTCGGGTGGGATGAGGATGAAGTGGTCGGCAGGAATTGGTTCGATACTTTCTTGCCTGAACCGGGTCGGGAAACCGTCAAAGAGGCATTTACGGACGCGATGGCCGGAAAGATCGAGCTCTCGGAATACTACGAGAATCCGGTTCTGACGAAGCAAGGAGAGGAACGGCTGATCGCCTGGCATAACTCGGTCTTGAGAGACCCCGAAGGGCGATCGGTGGGGACGTTGAGCTCGGGTGAGGACATTACGGCACGGAGAATGGCGGAGTCGGCTCTGAGGGAAAGCGAAGAGCGCTATCGGACCCTTTTCGATAGGGCCGGAGACGGAATCATCGTAGTTGACATTGAAGGCGATCAATTGGGGAGAATCGTGTCGGCCAATAAAGCCGCCGCAGAAATGCACGGTTACACCATGGAAGAGTTGCTCGGCCTTAGAATGTCGGACCTTGACACCCCGGAGTCGGCTGTGCTCATGGCCGATTACTTAACCGATGTTAACGAGGGTAGGGTCCTGAAGACGGAGCACCATCACAGGAGAAAGGACCGCACCTTAATACCGATTGAATTGAGCGCGGGCCCGATCGAGATCGGAGGCCACAAGTATTCATTGAGCATCAACCGTGACATTTCCGAAAGGAAGAAGTCGGACGCGGAGCGGGCCCTGCTGGCCACGGCCGTCGCACAAGCCGCCGAGAGCGTAGAAATAACGGACTCGGACGGAAAGATCGTTTACGTGAACCCTGCTTTTGAGAAGACCACAGGCTATACCCTTTCGGAAGTAATCGGCCTGACGCCGGCCATTCCGTCCAGTGGAGAGCACGACGAGGCATTTTACGGCAAGATGAAGGCAACGCTCGCCGCCGGCAAACCCTGGACGGGCGACATTATCAACAAGCGGAAGGACGGCACGTTGTACGAAGAGGAAGTGACCATTTCTCCCGTGAAGGACGAGTCCGGAAAAATAGTCAACTTCGTTGCGGTTAAACGTGATGTAACAAATGAAGTGCTCTTACGGAAGCAACTCCTGGAAGCTCAGAAGATGGAAGCCGTGGGGACCCTTGCCGGCGGCATTGCTCACGATTTCAACAACCTGCTTCAAGTGATCAGCGGTTTCGCGGAAATAGCCTTGTTTGAGATTAAGGAGGGACAGATAGGTCACTCGGAGCTTCGTGAAATAAAGAGCGCCGCACGAAGCGCCGCGGAGCTTACCCAGGGATTATTGACTTTCAGTCGGAAGGTCGAGAGCAAGCTGAGGCCCGTGGACTTGAACCAGGAGCTGGAGAGGATCACAAGGATGCTTCGCCGCACCCTTCCCAAGATGATCAGAATAGAAATGGACCTCGCCGAATCTCTCGATACCGTAAGCGTAGACCCCGCCCAATTGCAGCAGGTCGTCATGAATCTTGCCGTGAACGCGAGGGACGCGATGCCCCGGGGCGGCACACTGTCGATTGAGACCGGGAACGTCCGCCTGGATTCGGAATACTGCAATTCACATCTTGATATCTCTCCGGGAAACTACGTGCTGCTCGGTATCTCGGACTCGGGGACGGGTATGGATGAGAAAACAAGGAAGCATATTTTCGATCCTTTCTTCACAACCAAAGAAACCGGAAAGGGTACCGGCCTTGGCCTATCCATCGCCTTCGGCATCGTTAAGAGCCATGGAGGGAACCTAATCTGTTACAGCGAGCCCGGGCACGGGACAACGTTCAAAATCTACCTCCCTGCCGTGACTGCTAAACACGCTCCTGCCGATACCGCTCCTGCGGCATTCATGGCGGGCGGAGACGAAACGATCCTTGTGGTTGACGACGAAGAGTCGGTTAGAAAGCTCGCCGGACTCATACTCAAGAGGTTCGGTTACACCGTATTGACGGCATCCAACGGCAAGGAAGGCTTAGAGCTGTTCACAAAGGAGAAGGATCGCATCGACCTGGTAATCCTGGACCTTGTCATGCCGGAGATGGGGGGAAGGGATTGTATGAGGGAAATCCTGAAGTCGGCCCCAGAGACCAAGATAATCATAGCCAGCGGTTACGCGGCCAACGGCCAAATCGATCGCGCTCTGACCGAGGGGGCCAAGGCCTCAGTTACAAAGCCGTATGATGCTCGGCAGTTGACGGCTACGGTGAGATGGACGCTCGATTCGAACGAGTCCGAGCGGACCTTCCCGTCTACCACACTAGAGCACTGAGGCAAGAAA
>JAZDOF010000293.1:0-3000 GCA_043799015.1 Pseudomonadota bacterium
TTCATCAACTCATCCCACTGCGCGAGCCATCCGGACGTTCTCGGGATGGCGAACATCACGGTGAAAAACTCCACAGGGATCTTCAACGCCTCGTAAATGATGCCGGAGTAGAAGTCCACGTTGGGATAGAGCTTGTGTGAAATGAAGTACTCATCCGACAGCGCAATTCGCTCAAGCTCCACCGCCATATCCAGGAGAGGGTTCCTGCCCGTCACCTTGAACACGTCGCCGGCCATTTGCTTGAGGAAACGCGCCCGGGGATCGTAGTTCTTGTAGACGCGGTGGCCGAATCCCATGAGCTTGACCTCTTTGTCCTTGACCCGCTTCACGTACTCGGGAATCTTGTCCACCGAGCTGATCTGCCTCAACATCCGGAGCACCTGTTCGTTCGCTCCGCCGTGTAAGGGACCGTAGAGCGCCGCGGCGGCCCCGGCCATGGACACATAGGGATCTGCCTCGGAACTGCTGACGCTCCGCATGGCATTGGTCCCGCAATTCTGCTCGTGGTCGGCATGGAGGATGAAGAGCACCTCCACCGCCTTTTCCAACACCGGATTCGGCTTGTAGTCGGACGTCCCACCAAACATCATGTTGAGGAAATTGCCGGTAAACGACAGACTGCTGTCCGGGTCCACAAACGGAAGCCCCTTGTTATGCCGATAGATGTACGCCCCGAGCGTCGCCGACTTGGCGATGAGCCGTTGAATTTGAAGGAGGCGGTTCTTGTCATCCCTCACCGCCTTGGAATCCGGATGGAAGGTGGAGAGTGCGCCCAGCACGCTCACCAACATCCCCATCGGATGGGCATCGCGGTTAAAATTGGAAATGATGTCCTTGACTTTTTTATCCACCGTCATGTGGCTGACGATGGTTTGATTCCACTCCTTCAACTGAGCGGTGGTCGGCAGTTCTCCAAACACCAATAGGTAGGCGATCTCTAAATACGTGCACTTCTCAGCCAATTGATCAATGGGATATCCCCGGTAGCGCAGAATCACTTTGTCACCGTCAATGTGCGTGATGGTGCTCTTGCACGACGCGGTGTTCATAAACGCCGGGTCGTAACCCATCAAGCCGAAATCATCCTCGGACACCTTGATCTTGTTTAAGTCCGCCGACCTGACGGCGGCGCCGTACGTCGGATAGGTGCCGTAAAAAATCGGCATCTCGTATTGCTTCCCCGTCCGATTATCCGTAACCGTTAATGTATCTTTTCCCATAATGACCCCCCCATGTAATGAAATGACTATGAGTGCTTCTCACTCACGCCCAAGGCCTTGAGTGTAAATCCTCTTCCCTATCCACCATGATGATTTGTGTCAGGAAACCCAAAAAAAGAAAGCGCTTTGACTATCCCGCCTTAAGTCGTTGAGGTCTGCGGAGATTTCTCCTTAGGGAAGATGGGAAGATATCGAACGGCCAACCCAAAGACCACGGCTCCGACCGTCACGAACGAGAGGGTGATCGCCAACTCCATCCAAGACGGCACGTACGCCCATCCTGAATAAGGAATCATGCCAAACCAACTGACATTCAACCGGTTCAAGACCACGCCGCCGATAATCAACAGGGCCGAGCCTAACAATTTTCTCGGATGGGTGAGGACAGTGCGCCTGGTCAAGAGCATCGCCGGCAGAAACACGCCCGCGAAAAGTTCGGTGACGAATAACACGCCTTGGAACGGCGAGGAGAAGACGTATCCCCACGCCTGACGAGCCGTCACATCAACGATCTTCACAAAGAGGTACAAAAAAAGCACGGTGGAGGCGGTTCGGCCCAAACTTCGTAAGATGGGTTCCTCCAAACTCTGCCCGAACACCTTTGAGGAAAAGAACGACTCCACAATCGTCATGCTCATCCCCACCGCCACCGAAGAGACCAAGAAAAAAACCGGCAAGAGCGGCGAGTACCACAAGGGATAGAGTTTTTCAGGCACGATGAGAAACATGGACCCGAGAGAAGATTGGTGAAGGGTTGACAGCACGACCCCCACAATGACCAGGGGAATCACCATCATGTGATGAAGTTTCAAGACCTTCGTCATTCCCAATCGTTCGAAGATGACGGGGCTGAACTCGATGGCCAACACAGCGGTGTAGAGCGTCACACACCAAGCCACTTCAAACATGATGGAGTGATGCTGCCACATGACGAGCGGGTGCCACATGCGGTAGGGCCGGCCCACGTCGATTAACAAGGCGACCGCCACAAGAATATATCCTAAGAACGCGGTGAGGACGGTGGGCTTGAGAATCGGCTTGAACCGCTCAATGTTAAAGATATGAACGGTGGCGGTGACGGTGTACCCTCCCGCGGCCAAGGCCACGCCGCTCAACACATCAAGGCCGATCCAAATCCCCCAGGGGAACCGGTCGCTCATGCCGCTCACCGGCCCCAATCCCTGAGTGAAACGAATGAGCAACGCAAAAGCGGTCGCTCCCCACAACAAAGCCAGCGCGCCTTTTCCCACCAACGCCTGGAGAGGCGTTTGGCGATCAAACACCGCCGACACGGTCACCCACATCAACGCGCCCGTCGAGATCAAGAGGACGATCCAACCGATCATGATTCCTCTCCGCCCTTTGAGAGGGTCGTGGCCACCACGCCGAAGACCACCGCGAGGGCGGTGACGACCGCAGGAATCTTAGCAATGACCTGCCAGGTCAACGAGGGCAGGGGTTCGTGAGGCAGACGGGTTTTAAATCCCAGCGTGTCAAACGGGACTTCGGAGAGATACATCCAAGACGTCCCCCCCACTTCCTTCTCTCCAAAAATATGATCCACGTACCGCTCGGGTCGAGCCCGAATTCTCGTGCGAGCCTCGAACAACAAGTTTGACCGCTTGCCAAACTTCAGCACTCCGGTGGGACAGGCCTCCGAACACGCCGGAGAAAGGCCGGCGGCTAGGCGGTCTTGCGTGCAAAATTGGCACTTGCCAATGACCGGGGTGAGTCCGGAATGCCAGTCGAATTTCGGAACATCAAACGGACAGGCCACCAT
>JAZDOF010000340.1:0-4671 GCA_043799015.1 Pseudomonadota bacterium
GCTCACAATCGAGCAGAACTCACACGCATGATATCGGACGTCAAACCGTTTCTGTTCAACTAGACCGTTCCCGTCCGCCAACTTCCATACCGGCTTAATCCTCAGTCTTCCGACTTCACCAACGTAATCTCCCGTTCCTGCATGACTTCCTTGAATCGTTTTTGGGGATGGGGGTCCTTCCCCCGGAAACGCATTTTCCATACGAACAACCCGACCTACCGCCTCCGCCCACCCGGCCTTACCCGTGTGTCCGATATCTTGGACCGGTACGCGGATTCCTTGGCCAGCAGAACGAACACGGTGCCGGCCAGTGCGTCCGCCACATCCTTTGACGCGCCGGCGTGGTCGGGATGGTCAATCCGCGATTCCCCGTTCTTGAGGATGCGTCTCAGTTGTTTCAACTCGCGATCAAGGGCGTCGTGGAGCGGGAACATGAGCCGTTCTTCACGCAACGCGTTCTTTGTCTCAATGTAAGGGCGGATATCGGTGTCCACCGATAGGAAATCGCAATAAATCCCGTGTGTCCTCCATGTTTGCAGCACGGCCCTGGATGATTCGGCCCGGTCTGAAGTTGCGAACCTTATGTTGACGAGCCGGTTCAATTCCAGGCCGAGTTGAGCGACCAACCCCACGTCGATCTCTTCCCCTCGGATCGCCTTGATTCTTAATACGCCGTCGATGAAGAAGATCGGGGCCCGAGTGTTCCCGGTACGTTCGTACGCCCCCGTTCGAGGGTTGAATTGCTCCGATTCCTCCAATAGCCGGTAACCGTTGATCCGGCCCAGGGCCAAACCTGTGGCGTCTTCCGTCGCTGAAAGGTCTATACGAAGCACGAAGGGCACCTGGGGATCAAGGACGCAACGTTCGACGTAAGTGGGGTCGATCAGAAGCCCCCAATCAGGCTTTTCCCCCGGTCCGAGCTTTCCGAACAGTTCAAGAAACGAGATTTCCTGCATCTTGAATAGGGTCCGACCGTTCGTAGCGGCAAGGTAAGCCTTTTGGGCAACGTCAATCTTATCCGTGAAGGGAATAAAGCCCGAGCTCAAACCCATGGCGATCCCCGCATAGTTCTTCAGCGCTTCTTCCATATCGGCTTTGAAGAAAGGCCTTAGTGAGATGGGCACCTTGATTATGGATTCAGGGTGGGCCGACTCATCCAAGCGGTCCAGGATGCGGGCCGACCTGCGGTTGTCGCCGATTTCGACGCAAAAGGTCGGACCGTCGGGGGGATAGGCGTGGGACTGGGCTTCCCATATGGGTTTGCTTATCACCAGGATGGCGGGGTCGTGCCGGGCCTCTTCCAGCTTCTGATGCGTCAGGTCCTCGGGGTGGCTCACGGAGGAATCAATCACGAGCCTTCCGAAAAAGCCCGGCTCCCGGCATGCCGGAAAACGCGACGCGATGCGTTCCCGTGCTCGGTTCAGCAGCTCCTTGCCCATGTCATAGTATTCCTTGTTTGAATTGCGAAGTCGAACCGAGCCCTTGATAACGGGCATGAAATTCACCTCCGTGATCACCGCGGAGAAAAGGTTCAGCCCCAGGGCCGCGCTTTCCGTGCTCGTCGCGGGCAGCACCATCACGTTATTGGGAAAGATCAGCTCCTTGTTGTGTTTCGGGTCCCTCCTGAAATGTCGGGTGAAGTACCGGCCGGAATCGACGAAGTTACGGATGGGATCGAACAGCAGTTGATACACCTTTTCGGCTTTCAGGCTTTGAAGCAGGATGACTATGCCCGTGCCGGGCATGAGCCGGAATTCCGCATGGGGGCTGTGGAGATGCCCGAGTAAACAAAGGATGTAGCAAACGGCGAGTTGGCACGTGGTGGATTTCCCTCCGGCGATGGACCCGGTGAGCACCGCCTCGAAACAGTGCCGGTCGGGATTAAAGATGCGCTCCAGGTTGTCCTTCACACCGGGCCAAACGGAGTTCCCCAGCCCGAGGTATTCATTTGATTCCACGAATTCGATCACACCCGGCGGCCGGCGTTTGAACCCGCGCTCCGCCACGAGGGCCTTCGGGTCACCCAAGGCGAGGTACGTCGAAAGATTGACGAACCCGGCCCTCAGCACGTCCGGATCTACCAAAGCAGCATCTTCGCCCGCGGACGTACCCGATCGTGCCGCTGCAAAGCTGTCGAGCCACGCGGTCAAGATCCGTGAATCGACAACGGGGATGCGGTGCTCCTCGCACATCCCCGTGAGCAGCCGAACGGCATCATCAAGCGGCACCAATTGTTTGCTCGACCCCGAAACGGTTCGTTCATTCGTCATGCGAGCTTTGGTCTCCTTGTAGCACCAGACCGTCCAGCCTCTTCACGAATTCGTTCACCAAACAACGCAAAGCGGTCGGTTCGCGTACGTTGTCCTGAAGGAATTCATGGGCCTTTGTCAGGTCGGGGTCCTCTCCGCCTTCCGGGTTTTGTTTGAGCGCTCCCAATGCAGTTGCGGACTTGATGTAATCCGTTTCAAGATGGCGCAATGAATCCACCACCTGATCCACGAGCTTCACCGGGGCATCGTCGGATTTTTCCATCTCGATAAATCGTTGGAGACGCGCCCACTGGACTTCAAGCAGCTTGCTCAGTCCTTCGAGGGGGTCATGGAGTCGCTCCGGTCCGGGCGCGACACGCGCGGGCAACGGGACTTCGGCAACCCCGGTTGACTCTTTCCGCAGATCCGCTCTTGCCTCGGGTTCCGCAACGGCCGACGGTTCCATCACGGGGGTCGTGTTCGAGTCCTCGGCACGAACTCCGATGGATACATCGCCGTCACCGGGCTGCGCGGGGACCTTGTCGGCAGTTTCCCGGTATTCATGATCGCCCATCCGCTCGATGAACTTCACGATGGATGAGCGCACGGTGCCGAATGGAACATCTTCGCATTGGTTCCAGGATTGAGTCACGAGCCTGGCTATATAGGTAGGGCTGTTTCCCTGTTGATGGAGCTTCCGGATCTCCATCAGCAGATCATCGGCAAGGCCGGCGATGCTGAGGCCCCGCTTTCCGGGGGGACTGACCGCGCGGCGTATGCTCTTGATGAGTGACGGTTCCGGCTGGTGGGGCTTCCGGCTGCCTGCGGTTTCAAATTGAGGGGCCTGATTGTTCATTAAGTTCCTTGACGATGACTTTATTATGCCTTCTGATTATATTATGGTGTTCTTATAGGTTATTGATGCTTGTTTTGCAATGGTTCCACCCAAAAGAACTTGCCCAGTCAAAGGTTATGTGGCATAACGACATCATCAAAACACGCAATTACTCATCGGAGGTTACACCACAGGTGATCGTGGACTGCAAAAGGATCAAAGGCATGGTTATCAAAACCGGCGAAAAGAAAACGGTCACCGGGGTGGTTTACGCTCCGCTGATGGTGGATACCGACGGTGAGGCCATGGATTCGGCCGAAATAGAGAGGATGGCACATCGTTTCCTGGCCGACGGCAAGACCGACCGGATCGACGTGTTCCACAACGGTTGCCCCGTGCAGGCCGCGATCGTGGAATCTTTCATTTCCGGGGCCGAGAACCCCGATTTTCCCACCGGGGCATGGGTGGTGACGATGAAAATAAATGACGATAACCTGTGGACCAGGATCAAGAAAGGCGAAATCAACGGATTCAGTTGGGCCGGCACTGCGGTCCCGAGTCCAAGGAGCGTTCCCGTGTCCCACCCCGTCAAGGCCGAGGGCACGGTGGAACCATCCACCGACGCCGGCCTCATTGCCCCCCAGGATCATGCACTCGAACTGCTGTTCGATGAGCAGGCCCGTATCATCCCCACCTTTACCGAAGAAGCAGTCGGACACCGACATCGTGTCGTGGGAGCTACGGCAACGGAATCCACGATTGATCATGCACATCGGATGGTGATACGGCCGTGAGGCGGCCCACATACTACGAAGGAGGAAGACGAGCAGCCGTCACAGACATTTTGGAGATCCCGAACCTGTGCCGACATCCTTCCATATCCGCTCGGACGTGATAGAATACTGCGGGGTCAATCAACGGTTGAGGTACCCATGCCGCCGGTAGATGTACTATTATTCAAGGAAAACGATGGAACCGTTCCGGTGGCCGATTGGCTCAAAGGTCTGGAGAGCAAAGCACAAGACAAGTGCTACGTGGGAATGGAGCGGCTTGGGGAGCTGGGGTACGAGCTGCGGAGGCCCCAAGCAGACTATCTGAGGGACGGCATATACGAACTAAGAATAAGATACCGCCGCCTCAATCATCGGTTGCTTTATTTCTTCTTCGGCGATACGGCGGTGGTTGTTTCGCATGGATTGACGAAAGAGGACCGGATACCTGATGTCGATATAGACCGGGCCGTCGATAGGAAGAGAAAGTTCAAGCACGATCCTGAATCACACACTTTCGTGTGGGAGGGCCGATAATGGAAGGACACAAGGGCAGTTCGGACGCTTTGCGGTGGATGTACAAAGAATTCATCGGACAAGACCCCGAGCGAATCGCATCCTATCAGGAAGAACGGATCAAGGCGGAAATCGCGCAACAAATATACGATCTTCGACACGAAGCACGTCTTACTCAAGAGCAGCTTGCGGAGCTTGTGGGCACGTCGGCCGGTGTCATTGACGATCTTGAAGCAGCCGACTACGAGGGAGATGCGATATTGATGCTCGTTCGTATCGCGGCAGCCTTGAACAAGCGCGT
>JAZDOF010000343.1:0-4876 GCA_043799015.1 Pseudomonadota bacterium
TTCTCCTATGATGAGCAGATGGGGGACCGTCCCCTCATCTGAAAAGCGCCGAACGGATTCCAGGGCCCTTTCCTGCACCGTCGGGGATATTTCACCGCGGTCGAACCGAACCATTCGGGCGGAAAGTGTTGCCAGCAGCGATACGGCGAACTCAGGGTCCTCTCGGAGGACCCTCTGAAACCCGGAAGTCGGGATCTCCAACACTGTGGCGTCCGTGGCGGCCGCAAGTTCGGCTTTGGCCGGCCACAGACGCCCCGTGAGGAAATCGAGATCGCCATATACGTCGCCGGGGGCCAACCGGGCAAAAACGGCCTCGTTGGATCCACCGTACCCGAGGGCCACCACGGCCTCCCCCGACATTATGAAACGGACTCGATCGTCCAATCCCCGGGGGCCCGCTATGGCCTCTCCGGCCTTGAACTCGCGTATCGAGCCCTTTTCAATCGGCAACGGTCTAAGGATGTCCGGTACGCTCGTGGACCGATCGGTGTTCATGTCGTCATGGGAGGTGATCATGATCGCTTCCATTCATCGCCGAATTAAGTTCCCTCACCGTCGACGCCGAGCTCGGTGCCGAGTTTCTTATAGTAAGCCGGGAACTCGGGCTGAAAATTCTGGTAAAACGTTACGGGGTATTTGGCCCCGATCGCCTTACCGGCCGCCTTCAGCCCCTCGACAAGGACATCCAACTTGTCGCCCGGCAATGAAAGGACCATCTCGTCGTCTTGAGTCATGGAAAAGATGCGGTCTCCGTTGCCCGGTATGGCGACCCTAATGTTGCCGGTCTTGAAGGGCGCAATCAGATACTCGGTGCATTCCACTTTTCCGCCGATGTTGGCCGTGACGCGTTCTCCCGTGGAAAAGCTCCAGCCTTGGATCATGCGCATAATCTGAGCCGGGTTGGCATAAACCGCGATTGTATCGGGTTCGAACCCGGCTCGCTGCAATGGGGTCAGCAGGATGCCTTGGTATTCTCCGTTGCCCAGAAAGCTCATGGTCTCGGCTTCTCGGGTCCCCGCATCCAGATCGCGGGCTAGGGTCACGTCACAGAACAGCTTTCCCACAAGGGCTTTTTGGTTGGGGGCCCTGGTGAAGCCGAACCCGATCATGGCGGGAACACAAATGAGGTCTTGTCTGGTGAGCCCCACGGTCCAGCCGTAAAGTCGGGCCATGGTTACGCCTTGGCAGATGGTGACCCGCTTTCCCATAGCTTGGGAGGGTCGCTTCGTCTTATCCGGGAATACGGGTTCCGGGAGGAACTTCACCGCGATGGGGAGGCTCCTCAGCCTCAAGTTGTCGCTAAGGAATTGAGCCGATTCCGAAAGGCCCTTTGGATCCATGATTTACCTCGTTTCCGCCGGCTGTGGAATGTGGGAATTACCGACCGGTCCAGGCATGGAACGCGGCCGCTTCATAATCGAATGGCTTAAGCATAGTCCGACTCCCAGCGGTCGTGCAACAAGTTTGGCCGGCATGGATTAACCATTCACTTACGGGCGGGAAATTCCAATCTCAACGTGGTGCAGGCTTTCCAACCTGCGAATCTTCTTAGTGCGATCTCGGCAGGCTGGAAAGCCTGACAGAGGGCCTTTTAATGGGTGCCCCACAAGAGTGAATGGTTACAGATGACGGGCGTGCGTCCGTCCTACCGCTAACTGAGCCTTGTATGAGAAATCGCCCCGGCCCTCGGCGCCGTCCCATAGGCATTCCTGCTATGGAGAAACCGACTTTGAAAGGCCTATGCTCGGTCCGCCCTTCCAAATTTCTCTGATCCTCTCTCCCGGCCCTTGGCCTGCTGCCCGGCCCCCACCATTGACCTCGGCTTTGGGACTACTTACTATCAACTAATCTTGGAACTAATCGACCGGATGAGGTTAACTCAAACGGACCGGAGGGGTCAGTGAAGGAAATCAACAAGGTAGCGATTCTTGGAGCCGGCGCGATGGGTGCCGCCTATGCCTCCAAGTTCTTCGAGGCGTCCTCATTCTCCACGGTGTTGGTCGCCCGTGAACCGCGTTATGACCGCCTGAAAGCGGAAGGTTTGGTGGTCAACGGCAAGCCGTATTCAATACCGGTGGTTCACCCGGACGAAACGACCCCGCCCGCGGATCTGGTCATTGTGGCGCTCAAGAACCACCACCTTGCCGAAGCGGTAAGCGACCTGAAAAACATCGTAAGCCCCGAAACGACGCTTATCTCAGTCATGAACGGCCTTGACAGCGAAGAATACCTCCGTGCCGCGTACGGCGCGGAAAAGGTTCTGTATGCCGTGGCCTTGGGAATAGACGCTGTTCGAGAGGGAAACTCGGTCATTTATACCAAACCCGGCAGAGTGCTCTTCGGCGAGGCCGATAATTCACGCCCCGGTGAGCGAGTCCTGCGGGTTCAAGAGGCGTTTGAGCGAGCAGCAGTACCGTTTGAAACACCGCCGGACATGATGCGTATGCTGTGGTGGAAGTTTATGATCAATGTGGGAGTGAACCAGGCATCGGCCGTGATGCGTGCGCCGTACGGGGTATTTCAATCGTCGCCGGATGCACGGGCATTGATGGAAGCGCTGATGAGCGAGGTTATCGCGTTGGCAAGGCACATCGGCGTGAACCTTGGGGAGCAGGACATCGCCGGCTGGTACACCGTGCTCGATACCCTTTCACCCGAAGGTAAGACCTCGATGTTACAGGATATCGAGGCAGGCCGGAAGACCGAGGTGGAGGCTTTTTCCGGGAAGATGGCGGAGCTGGGAAGGAGTCACGGCGTGCCCACGCCCGTGAATCAAACCCTATTGAACATCATAAGGGTGCTGGAACGGTCCGGTTGCTGAGAAGACTCGGTCGGATCTCAAGGACCTCTACGGCGGAAGGTTCGTCGTCACCTATTAGTATTCTATGGCTTCGTTGAGTTTCGAGTAATCGTCATTCGTCAGCGCGGCGAGATTTGCGTCGAAGGCGTCTGAAACCGCCCGTACAAGTTCTCTTTCGGGCCGTGCGGCATATCTGGGGCTCACCTCGGTCCGAAGCCTACGGAGCCACTCCTTGACTACGGCCTCACGCGACGCGTGGAGCAAATCCCCGAGCTTTACCTGAGCCTCATCCATCGCTACGTCCTCGGCGGCGTCCATGCCGCGACGAACCGTCGGTCGGTGATGGAAAACATACCGTTTCCGTTTATCAGGAATTGAGCACGGCCGGCCACGCCGATACGGAACCATGCAGGCTCACCGGGCGACAAGAATATGCTACGGTGACCCAGTTTACCTCGCCGGTCCTCCAACCACTATCGGCCACCAGCGTACGGAGGCTGGGGTCGCGGCGTGAGCAACGGCGCGTGTTCACGCGATTCAGCCAGGTACAAGCGGGGAAGCACGCCGAAGGCTTTCTTGAAGGCTGCGGAAAAATGGCCCAGGCAACCGTAGCCACACTCCACGGCCGCCTCGGTCACGTTATACTCACCCGATTCAAGAAGCGCTCTCGCCTTTTCCATGCGAAGCTTCCGAACGTAACCGAAGATCGTTATGCCCCAAAGATCCCTAAAACCAAGCTTCAGTCTAAAATCGTTGAGGCCCACTCTGCGAGAGAGCTCAAGGATGGTCGGAGGATCGCCGTGCTCTCGTTCGATTATCTCCCTGGCGTGCTCCAAGCAGTTGATCTCCTTTTCGGAATAAGAATTTCTCTTCGCGAAATCGGTCTCCATGCCCGAGCCCAACTGTTCCGCGATGATCTCCAAAGCCTTCGCTTCCAGAAACAGTCTTCGTGCAACCCCGCTGAACGAGCAGTTAACTACCTGGTAAGCTATATACCGCAACCGCGACGACAGGGGCGTCCGGACAGCGGTTCTCCCCCGGGTGGAAGCTGAAATCACCGTTTGGAGAGTCTCCGAAATCTCACCTTCCCGCTCATCCATTAGAGCGGGCAGTTCATCCGCATCGATTTCGAGTTTTACCAGGGAAAGCCGTTTTCCGCCACGGATATGCAGGCCGAACTTCTCGGGACGACATACGGCCGCCACGTTTTGGCCGGCCTCGATGGACAAGGCGGGAACACGGCAGCCGGCGCCCCTGAACGTCTGGATGGATTGCCCCTGCAAAATCAATGCAAACCCCACGGCATTCTCCGTGGACTCGTTGGTCAGTTCCACATCCGAAGGAAACCGGAGATTCAGGATAAGCATCCTTATGCCGGGTCTGATTCTTTCCACTGATATGCCCCCGCACCCCGGCATCATCTTTGAATCGGAAAGAATTCCGTTCAAGCCGGTTTTCCGGACGGTTTCCGAAGAACAGGACTCGTTGTGGAGATCCCAATACTCCTCAAGAGACATCGTTATTCTTGAGCTTTTCAGTCTCATGTCCGGTTCCTTCCCGGCGTCCGGGTCCCTTCGCCGATTTGCATCAGCGCTAAGAGTCCGTTCGGGTCCCACTCTCTCGATGTGCCCGTTTTTTCTCACTAAGTGTAACCGGGCACTCGAACGAAGTCAACGTTTCCCAAAGCCCGCCTAGAAACTCAGCTATCCCTCTCGGAACGATAATACTCCCGCGATGAGTAGCGGTTGTTCCGAAGAAGCCCTAGTTTCAGGGCATAAACGCCCTCCGTGGACCCACGGGCCAGCCGTTCTAGGCTTCCGCGCCGATTGCATCGCCTGGTTTGCCGATGCCCGAAGCGGTTTGAATTGCGGCCGATCAACCGAGTCACAGGGCTATCATTCGAAAGGGAGAAAACGATGATAATAGACATGCACCGCCACCCAGTGGCAAAAGAGTGGTATTCGGATCGTTTCTGGATGGGGTTCGGCCGTATGGCCCTGTCTTCTTTGGGAAGGATGGGTGTGTCGGTTGATCCGGAGATGCTTATGACGAGCCTACTACCTCAGCTATTCGATT
>JAZDOF010000367.1:0-7606 GCA_043799015.1 Pseudomonadota bacterium
CGATTTTATTATGCGCTATTGCGGGCTCCGCCATGAATGTCGGCATGGGAGAGGAGGCGGAAAGCGATTTTCGTCACGTCATTCCACTTGCCCGACGGGCTTAATGGGTTATCCTTTATGTACTTTTGTTTTTTAGGAATTGGAGCCCAAATGAGCAAGAAACTGATCGGCCTGGCCATTGGAGCCGCGGCCGGCTTCGGCATGTACCTCATTTCGACATCGGCGGGGGGAGGGTGAGCACTATGGTGCAATCCCGCGGCAGCCGTATCGGTCGGCTCGCTGATGGGACTTGCCATAGCCTCCGTGTGAGGAACAACTTATTTAGCCGACCTCAACTCAATGCATACTTTCGATATCCGGGGACCGCGAGCCGAAATTACGGCACGCGTCCTGCCCCGGACCGTCGCCGCCGCGCCCGCAAACGGCGCTCCCCACACACGTGTCATAATATTCATGTTTAACAAATCCAGGCTGTTATTTGATATGCCTTGACAATGATTCCAGCCCATAATACCGTTCCGGGCGGCTGGGAGCCGTCATCAGGTCGCTGAATACGCTCGTGAGGATATGAAGCAGTTCAAAAGGGTTCAGAGAGGTTTTCGCGTCGATCCGGACCGGGCGAATACGTTGGCCAATATTCGTGTGGTCTTGGTAGGTACTACCCATCCCGGGAACATCGGGGCGGTCGCGCGTGTCATGAAGAACATGGGACTAAGCAACCTTACTCTCGTTTCTTCAACTGATTTCGGACCCGATACCGACGCCTTTACCATGTCTTCGGGAGCCTATGACATAGTGGAGCGTGCCGTTCATCTGCGCGATTTGAAGGAGGCAATTCACGATTGCGTAATGTCGGTGGGCACCTCCGCCCGTTTGGGCGGAAAACGAACATCGACAGGGACCCCGGCGGAGCTGGCCCCGCAACTTGTGAACTCCGCATCATCCGGGCCGGTGGCCGTCGTGTTCGGCAGGGAGTCCTGCGGACTGACCAACGAAGAACTCTCCGTCTGCACACATCACATGGTTATTCCCACGGACGGCGAATTTGCGTCAATGAACATTTCCCACGCCTGCGCCGTTATCGCGTACGAAATTTTCAAAATGGTCTGCGCCCCCATGGGAGTGGCCAAGAGTCCGTTTCTGCCGGCATCCGTCGAGACGCGAGAGGAAATGTATCGTCACATGGAAACCGTGCTCATCAAAGCGGGATTCCTTAGAGAATCCGATCCCCTCCTTATGATGCGAGACCTCCGGAGGATATTCAACAGCGCTTTGATGGATGATCGCGATGTTAGGATTTTGCGTGGTATTTTCAGAAAAATCGGCAACATGGTACGTATAGCGGAAGAAAAATTGGAACAATACATAAAGAATAGTCAACACACCCTATATGGGGATTGACCTAAGTCGGATCCTTCGGCCGCTCCCCAAACTCGGCAGGGGTGTAAGGAGAAGACGTAGAACGACGACAAGACTTAGTCAACGGCCATAAACGGTTTTCCCGCACCTGCCGAATTCCGCACACCGCCGGACCGAGCGGGTGCCGGCGAGAGTGTGTATTCATGATATCTGCCTGGCTGACCTATCCACTAATAGACCCTGTGATTTTTCGTCTCGGACCCCTCGAATTCAGATGGTACGGGTTCATGTATCTGGTGGGGTTCGTCGTAGCGTTCTTCGTCATCCGCTCCGAGCTAAGAAGGAAAGGGGGCCCCATCGCGGTTGAGGAAGCGGAGGACCTCCTGTTCTATCTCATCGTGGGGCTCCTCGTGGGAGCCCGACTCGGGTACGTGCTGTTCTACAATCTTCCCGTTTACATTTCCGTGCCCTGGGAAGTCTTCGCGTTCTGGCACGGCGGGATGAGCTTTCACGGAGGCCTGATAGGGATGTTGGCCGCGGGGGCCCTGTACTGTCGACGCCGTCGGGTGCCTTTCCTCGAACTGGCCGACATCGGCGCACTGGCCGCACCCATCGGACTGATGCTGGGCAGGATCGGCAACTTCATAAACGGCGAGCTCTATGGGAAGGTCACCAGCCTTCCGTGGGGAGTCGTGTTCCCGTTGGGGGGTGAACTCCCACGACACCCCTCCCAACTTTACGAGTCGCTTCTTGAAGGGGCCGTGCTGTTCTTCCTCTTGTGGCGGTTACGATTAAGAGTCCGGCGGTCCGGCGAAATACTTGCGGCATTCATCATCTATTACGGCATCTTTCGGTTTGCGGTGGAATTCGTCCGCGAGCCGGATCCCCAGATCGGCTATGTATTCCATTGGTTGACGTTGGGGCAAATCCTGTGCCTGCTCATGATCATCGCGGGGAACGGTCTCTCCATCTACCTCCGAAAAGGGGAAAAGCCATGACCGATTTGAGGCGCATGGGTGCGGTAGTGTTTACATGCCTGGCTCTAGTCGCGCCGGCCGGCCTTCTGCCTACGGATTACGCCGCCGCCTTGACCGGATCGGGGTTTGGAGAAGATGAACGCCCGTTTGCCTATACCCCTATAGAAACCTGGATGAGCGGATCCAACTTGACCCGCCGTCTCAGACCCGATGGGTTCTCCTGGCTTCAACCGGCTAAAGGCGCCTCATCGCCCAAGGGCAAGGCGGAGAAACCGCTCGACGGTGAAGACTCCAAGACCCCCGGCCCCGATGATGGATCGACGGAAAAGGTTCCAACCGAATCCTCGCCCTCCGAGGGAGCCCAAGGTTCCGACGGATCTTCACCGAGGACCGAGGCTGAAGACGACGGAAAACAAATCGCCGAGAAGGCGGCGGTATATCTGAAACAGGCCCGGACACTGGAGAACGAAGGCAATCACGGCGACGCGCTCAAGTCTTTTGAGATTGCGGTGAAAAAAGCCGGAATCGAAAAAGATGAGAAAACATCGGCAGCCTCTCACAGTGGAGCTGCAAGGGTATGCGCGCATTTGGGCCGCGATGAGGACGCGTTGGGTCATCTCAGACACTCCATCAAGCTTCACATGGAATTGAAGAACGCTAAATCCAGGAGCCTCGACTTCATACTTGCAGGCCGCCTGCTCATGAATCAGTCCAAGTGCGACTCAGCCCTGAAATCCTTTGAGGAAGCCGCTGCTATTTTACCCGAATCCGAATCCGCTCAGAGGCCCGGCTTGATGGAGGACACCGCCGCCGCCCACCTCCGGCTGGGCCGGATACCCGAGGCGCTTTCCGCCCTGGGTCGGGTGCTGGGGGCCCATCAGAAAGCGGGAGCGGAAAAAGAGGCGGCGCGTGTCCTTTGCCTGATAGGCGAAATCCAAGTGTCCAAATCGGATTACTCTGGGGCAAAAACCAATTTCAAGAAGGCGGAATCCCTTTACAGGAAGATCGGCGACAATAGGGCCCTGGGAGAGACTCTTTTCAGAATCGCATACGCTGATCAGGCCGGCGGAGAATTGAAATCGGCCGAGAAGAGCATCGAAGCGGGAAAGAAACTCTTGGGTAAGGGGACGGATCCCGAAAGCCGGCCCTTGCCCTTGTTCGTTAGTGGAATGGACGCGTGTAATCGGGGCGAAATGGTAACCTCGGCAAAGCTTCTTTCCCTTGCGCTAACCGCTTATCAAAGAGACGGGGACCGCATGATGGGCGCGAGAGTGCTGCTGGCGCTTGCCTCGGTCGAGCACCATCGCGCAAGAATGAAGGCGGCTCTTGAGCTTTCGGGCAAGGCACTGCGGGAATTCAGGCAATTGTCGGATGTCGGAGGCGAGGCCGCATCGCTCAGGCTTATCGGCGAGTTGTACTTCAAGCTGGGGTACGTGCTCAAAGGGCTTGAGTACGCCCAGGAAGCGTTTGCGCTTACCAAGAAAATCAATGATCGCAATCACGCCGCCGAGTCTCGCGTCTTGCCCGCCGAAATACACTCGTCTCTCGGGGATACCGACTTTGCGTGGAAACTGATCAAAGAAGCCTTGCAGGAAGTAAACGCCGGAGGCAACAGGAGGACCCGAGGCCTCGTGCGACTTACCGCGGCCCGGTTTCGCTTCTCAAGAGGCGCCCAAGACTATGTGCTGCAATCGATCGAGGAGGCGAAACGGGATTTTGCGGAGATCAACGATCGCAGGGGAATTGCCGACTGTGACAATCTGGCGGGCCAGGTTTTCGAGCTCAGGGGGGAGAAGGACAAGGCCCTTGCATCACTGCAAAAAGCCCTGGAGGGTCATCGTGCCATGTGGGATCGCTTCGGCGAGGGTACCGACCTAAGCGCTCTCGGGGTGTATTACAAGAACCTTGGAGACCACGCCAAAGCCACGGAGTATTTTCGGCAAGCGATCGACCTTCGCAAAGGCATCGATGACCGCCGGGGATACGCTGCCGGTCTCACAAATATCGGCAACCTCCAGAAGCACAAGAATCAGATGCAAGAAGCCTTGGCCTCGCTTGAAGAGGCCCTGAAGGTTTATCAGGAACTTGGGGACAAAAAGGGGGAAGCGGACGTACTTGCCAACCTTGCAAACGTGATGGCCGCCAGAGGCTCCCAATCGGACGCGATGGACAAGTTCACCCAAGCTTTGGCCCTTCATCGCCAGATTCAGGACGCCAAGGGCATCGCCGTAGACCTCACGAGCATGGCGCGCCTTCATCTCATCAAAGGAGAATTGGACAACGCCGCGACCCTGTTGGACGAGGCTCGCAAAGTCAACCGCAAAGTCAACAACCCCAGGGGTGAGGTAACCATCCTCGCCGAATTGGCCATGCTCCAAAAGGCCCGCCGCCGGCCTGCGGAGGCTCTGGCCCTTTTGGAACAGGCGCTGAAGCCCGCGGTGGACGCCAACGACGCTCGAGCGGTTTCATCCTTGCGCTTGAAGACGGCCATCGTGCTCGAAGATGCCGGATACCACGACAAAGCGCTGGCACTCCTGCAAAAGACATTGGAGATGATGCGAAGCCAAGGTGATAGACGCGGCGAACTATGGGCCCTTGGAGAGCTTGGTATTATCCAAGTGAAAATGGGGGATTTTGAAAACGCCCTCGCCAATTTGCGCCAAGCGGTCGAACTTCGCTCGGAGTTGGGTCTCCCCGCGTCCGTGGCAAAAGACCTCGACTTCTATCTAGGCGAGATCTACGAAGGTTTCAAGGAATACGAACAGGCCCTTGAGCACTACCACAAGGCCCTTGCCGTGGCCCAGATATCCGGAACCGACCGGACGTTGGGCCGCATATTCGACCGCGTGGCCAACATTTACTATCTGATCGACGATTACCCCAGAGCCAGAGACTTCTTTGAAGACGCTCTCAGAGTTCATTCCGAAACCCACGAAGTGGAGATGCAAAAGGCTGAGTTGATCAGGCTCGGCGACATCCTGAGCAAGCTGGGGGATCATGATAACGCCCTGAAATACCAGGTCCGCGCCCTAACTCTCAGCCGGGAGGCAAAGGACGAACGGGGCGAAGCCCGTATTTTGACCAGGATAGGGACTCTCCAACAAGTCCTTGGCCGTCCCAAGCCCGCGCTGGATAATTATCGAGAAGCGAAGGACAAACGTACCGCTTTGGGCGACCGCCGAGGAGTCAACGAAAACCTCCTTCAAATCGCCTTGGTTATGTCCATACTCGGTGATTTCAAGGGCGCAGTTAATGAGCTGAAAACCGCGTTCGACATCTCTCAGAATTCGGGAGACCGCAGCATGTTGTGGAAGGCGTACTTCATCATGGGAAGGACGCTTCAAGGCAAGAACAGACTCGGCGAGGCCCTGGAATCCTACCGCAAGGCAATGGACATCCTGGAAGGAATGGAAGCGGATATCATGGAGGAGTCCGAGGAGGACGACTTCATCTTTGGCGGTCGGAATGCCCTTTACGAAACCACACTGGGCGTGCTTATGAAGTTGGCCCGCAAGGACCCGGAGGGGGCCTACGACAATCAAGCCCTCAAAATTGTTGAAAAACTTAAGTCTGCAAGCTTCCAGAGCCTTATTTCCCGTATCAATGTGGACGCGTTCTCCGATCTTCCACAGGAGCTGCTCCTGAAGGAAAAGAGTCTCAAGTTGGGGCTCAGGAAGCTGGACGAAAGGTTGACGGAAGAACTCTCCAAAGTGAACTGTGAACAGCAGGCCGTTAAGAAACTTCAGGATGAACGTCGCGCAAAGGAAAGGTCTTTCAAAGAACTAAAGAACCGATTGGAAAAGGAATACCCGTCCTATGCCGGACTCCGCTATCCACCTCCCGTGTCGATACAGCGTTTGCAGAAGGAAACCATAGACGCCGAAGAAGTGGTATTGGAATACATGTTGACACGGAGTCGAACGTACATATTTGTTCTGGACAAAACGCGTTTCCACACCGTGTCCGTGGATTATGCCTTGAAGGATTTGGAGCGGGACGTCACCAGCCTCTTGAGGCCCCTGCACCAAGCCGATACCCAAGCCGGAAGCCTGGATCCCTCCATAGCCTATCGTATGTACGATAGACTCATCAAGCCCGTGGAATACTACTTAATCGGCAAAAAAACCGTAGTGTTGGCGCCTCACGGCCCTTTGTGCTCGCTGCCGTTCGAGATGCTGGTGACTTCCAAGGAACACGCACAGAAGCGCTTCTGGTCTCCCACCGATAAATTCGGGTACCTTTTGGAAAAGTATGCCTTCTCATATGTCCCTTCCATATCGGTACTTTCTTATCTGCGGACTCGAAAACGAGACGCCGCCCCCGGCTGGAACCTCGCAGCATTCGGAGAAACGTTGTACGACAATAAGGACGGTAACGCCGAACTTAATCCCGGCGCTGAGAGGCTGCTCTCACTAGTCCAGCAGCAGGGGGGTACCGCAAGGAACAGCAGCCTCCGCCCATTGCCCGGGGCACGCCGAGAGGTGCAGGAGATCGCCAAAATCCTGGGCGGTTCAACGCAGGTCTATTTCGGGGCCCAAGCCACGGAAACCCTCGTCAAGAAAGCCGATCTGAGCCGGTACCGATATGTTCACTTTGCAACGCACGGGATACTTCTCGGCGGTGTTGGAAAGCTTTGGCAGCAACCTGCCATAGTTTTGTCCCTTTACGGCGACCGAGACAACGACGGGTTCCTTCAATTGGGGGAAGTGTTCGGACTGAAGCTCAACGCCGAGATGGTAACCCTTTCGTCCTGCCTCACCCCTGGGGGAGGCAACGAACCGTCGGGCGACATGGGCCTTCAAGCGCTTTCAAGGGCTTTCATCTTTGCCGGAGCGGATTCTCTCCTGCT
Organism: Pseudomonadota bacterium; assembly: GCA_043799015.1. Classification (GTDB taxonomy): domain Bacteria; phylum Desulfobacterota; class Desulfomonilia; order Desulfomonilales; family Desulfomonilaceae; genus JAZDOF01. Next base: position 7,186 of record JAZDOF010000367.1, read on the forward strand.
CGGCATGTGGCAGGGCGACGAGGCGGGTACCGCAAAAATGTTCATCGAAATGTACAAGAACCTCAAGGATGGTTCAAAGGCTGAAGCACTCCGCAAGGCTAAGTTGAGCCTCCTAAACGACAAGGCCACATGCCACCCTTACCACTGGGCCCCATTCATTCTCATCGGAAAGTGGCACGTCGCTCAAGAGCCGGAGGGCAACGATAAGGAGTCTCTCAACGCCCAATTCAAAGGGTTTTCGTTTTGGCGGAAACTGCTGAGCATGTAGGGGGCGCACTGCAACGCGCAGCCTATGGCAATGAGCTTTCAAGCCGGTAAAAGGCGACCGGAGACCGGTCATATCTTGATGCGTCACCCTATTTATGCCGTGAAGCACTTAGGCTTTCAGTCGGCCCTCCCGGACGTACCACTCGGCCGTCTT
>JAZDOF010000434.1:0-2891 GCA_043799015.1 Pseudomonadota bacterium
TGTCAATATCGAAAACGTGCCGACGCCCCTGTTAGCTCGTCGCTGTGGGCGGACTTCTAAATGGAAGCCACTCTCGCAGCCTGTGAGGCAAAACCGACAAACCAAGTCAACCTCAGTCCGGATGACGAGGAGGTCGGTCCATCCTCTTAATCGAGAATAGAGGAAACGGAGACCGCCGAGACGGGCTGAACAGCAGGGAGTAATTCGGGTGAGGTGTTCATTCGAACGTCGGACCACCATGGACGCCCGAATCTCCGTCACACGAGGAGATCATGCCATGAAGACGAGTATCGTCCTGGTCATAGCAGCAGCCGTCTCCATGCTCGTTCCCGTGGAATGGGCCTGGGCAAAAGCGAACCATAGGGGCGCTGTAGATCGAAAGTGGAAACAAGTCCAAGCCGGGCAGCAAAGACAAGACAAAGAGTTCAAATCCATCGAACGGCAAGCGGAACGAGGGCTGAGAGAAATGGATGGCCCCAAAGACTCGCGGTCCGTCGTCCCATCGAATGGGTACCAACGAATGTGTCCGTAGCCCGCGCATAGGTGCCGCTTATAGCAGGTGACAAAACTTTTGTCCGAAACGGCAAAATCCCCCCGCACCCCCCTCTACCGGGAGCCCGGAAAGGGAGGGGGACAAAAAAGCGCCTGCGGACGCCCGATTACCCCCCTTTTCTAAAGGGGGGGTAGGGGGGATTTCTCCTGAGATCCTGGAAATGGCCCGACGCACAAACGGACATTTCTTTTGGCAACCGGTATAGCATCCGATGAGGCCGTGTAGCCGGCTTCCCCGATGAGCACAGAACTTTGAAGGGGAGGGCGATCGGGCTCATCGGGTTTGCCCCGCAGGGAATTGCATGGCGGAGGAATGGGAACGAAAAAAGGGGAGGGTGGAGGTCGTCAAAGATTGCACAGAGTGTCGGTAGGCTTCACCTGCATCGGGGATCGGTATCGGACGGCAGCCGATCAAGGTACAAACCGTCCGAGGTTTGAGGACATCTCCGGTTTTGACGACTACTCCGAACGGCGCTGCTGATACGAGCGGTTGTTACCTCAAGGACGGAAAACGGTCTCCGGTTGTGCGATTAGTTCATTCAACCCAATTGCACCGAATCCCAAAGGTCTTTCAGTGCCCCGTCCTCCTCGTCTTTACCGTCCTTGCCGTCTTGTCCGTCATCCTTTCCGTCCTCGTCCTCCTCGTTTAGAGAAACGGTTAACGTACTCCGGGGTTGCCTCAATAGCCAGGAAGAGACCTGCACGGACTCCAAGAGGGAATGGTGCGAACTTTGGAACGACGCATAGGGTGGATCGGCGGCCGGTTGCGGGAACGTGCCGCCTAGAAACAGAATGGCTGTTACCACGAAGGCGGGAAGAATATTTGCATGCATGCCCATACCTGAGCCTCCTTCTGTCTTCATGCCTGACGGTCGTTTTAGAAGCGAAAAGCCATTGAAATTTCGCCGCCCACAACGGGATCGATCGGTTTGCCCGGGCGTGTGCCGAAGTAATTGGCGGGTGTCTGTATGTTCCAGGAAGGGATGGACCTGTCGATGCACGCATAGGTGAACCATTTTCCCGGTTGCCAATAGCAGAAAGTTCCGCTTAGAGACCAACCCTCCAAGAGCTTCCATTCAAAGCCTGCGTCGAACTCGTAGCCAAGAGATCGATCCGGAATGTTCGGTGAACCTGCGGCGCCGGCGAAATTCCGAGGGCCGAGATTGCCGTTGACCGGATTGCCGTTGAAAGCGGCATCATTAGGACCGATGAAACCCCATGGGTACCCGTCTGAGGTCCTCTCAGCCCAAAAACCGGTGCAGAAAGCATTCAAGTTGGACGCCACCGCATAATCGAGTCTTGCCGCCAGGGTGGACGCGTCCCGGACATACCCGTCCACGGTAAGATTATAGGCCCCGAGACCGGAGCCATAGGCATAAGAAAACATATACGAATAAGGTCGGAACACGCTGAAATTTGAAAAAAGCCGATCATAGGTCGGGTGCCATATGAACGCAGCGGACTGTTTGCCTATGAGAGTGCCGTTTCTCCTGTCCGGACCGGGCTGCCAAGCATAGAACAAGGTCATTCGAGCCGGCCCGGCGGAAACGCCGAATTCGGTCATGAAACGCCACTGCTCGATGTCCCTTGCATTGGTACCTAACAGTTGGGCTCTTTGTCCTTGGAACCGATCGGCATAATATAGCCATGCCGTTTCCGCATTCAAAAAGACACGGCCGTTGTTGTATTTTGTGAAACATGATCCGTGAAAAATTTCCGTGGCTTGAGCGCTATACTGATTAGGACCCAAAAGGGCTTCCGGACCTATATAGAAACTGCCGTATACTCCCAACGCTCCGACCTGAAGATTTCCCGCCGTATAGGTGACAAACCCAAGTAGGTCACGTGAAAAGTCACCCGAAAAGTCTGAGCGATTGAAATGCTCGAACCCGCCTAGATCATAGGGGTCCTGATAGCCCGGCGCCGCTCCGACCACGGAATAAGTGGACGGTTGTGGAGAAGAGCCCGCAAATCGCCAAGGGTGGAAGCCGAACCCGATCTTAAGGGGGCCATATGGTACAACCAAGGTGATCGATTCCGTACTCGCGTTGTCCGACCCGTCGTACTGCAATCCGGTACCGAAGATCCAGCGCCTTTTCCCTACGCCGAGGACACCCCACGGCGTCTGGGCGGTCACCCAGAAAAGGGTCCACTTGCCCTCACTGATGGCGGTCTCAGCGCCCAACGCCCCTTGGGTCCAGTAGTCGTTGTCCCCGGTGGGATCCCCGTACATACCGATTCGGTATTGCCCTTGAATCCTTATGGCTTCGTTTATCTTGATGGTGGGCCAAAACTTAACCCACAAGGCGGACCAACCGGCATCAGAACTGGACGCGAGA
>JAZDOF010000441.1:0-2486 GCA_043799015.1 Pseudomonadota bacterium
TGATCTCGATGCCGATACCGCCGAATTCCCCTTCGTTGTCCTCCTGAAGCTCCTTGTACATGTCTTCGGTCAAGTACGAGGAATGCGGGTCCAAGGATTCAAGCATTCCGTTGACGGCACCCAGGATGAGCTCTTTTTCGCCCACTTCCTTGACATAGTTCTTCCGAACCAACTGCATGACCTGACGGAAAAGTCGCAGTTCACGGTAATCCGGGGACCGACCGGGAACGACTTCAGGAGCTTCCGCGCGGATCCCGCCGGCCGAGATCAGGACAAACATCAGTGCAAAGGCGCACGCTCGGTGTGCCGTATCCAACATAATCGCCCCCTGTTCCTCAGTCCGTTTCCGTCTTGTCGTCCTTTACGTCCGACGCGGTATCCTGAACCGGCTTCTGATGGTCCATCTTGTACTTTTCCACCGACTCGTCCGATTTCAGCCATTTCAAGGCGTCAGCCACGGCCACGTCCTTATCGGGCTCAACCTTCTTCTTGTCGAAACGGTTAAGGTTCTTCTTATCTTTGTTGTTTTGCTCTTCCTTGAGCTCGGCCTCCTGCTGTTGTTCAACCTCTTTTTTCAAATCATCGTCCGGGATAATGCCGGTCTTTTGTATATGGCGCCCGTTGGGCGTGTAATAGTAGGCCGTGGTCAATCGAAGACCCGACCCGTTTTCCAGCGGAATAATCGTCTGAACCGACGCCTTGCCGAACGACTTAGTCCCTATTACGAGGCCTCTGTTGTGGTCTTGAACGGCTCCTGCAACGATCTCGGAGGCGCTGGCGCTACCCTCATTGATCAGCACCGCAAGCCTAAAGTTGTAATGTTTGCCGCCTTTTGTGGCGCGAAATTCCATGCGCTGGTCCTTGGATCGGCCGTCGGTGTAGACGATCAAGCCCTTGTCGATAAACAAATTCGATACCTTGACGGCCTGGTCCAGCAAGCCGCCCGGGTTATTGCGGAGGTCGAGAATAAGGCCCTTTATACCTTTGTCTCCGCCGAATTCATCGATCGAGGTCTTAAGGTCCGTTTCCGTACTCTCCTGGAAATTCCTGATCTTGATATAGGGGTATCCCTCTTCGACCAGTTGCTTTCTCACGGAGTCAACATGAATGATATCGCGCTGTATGACGTAATCCTTGAATTTCTTGAACCCTTCGCGCATCACGGTGAGAGTGACCTTAGTACCCTTGGGCCCCCTCATTTTCTTGACGGCCTTGAGTAGAGTGATGCTCTTGGTGGATTCCCCATCGATCTTTATGATCTTGTCGCCGGGCTTGAGCCCGGCCTTGTACGCGGGCGTATCTTCAATGGGGGACACAATGGTAAGTACGCCGCCGTCAAGAGTGATTTCGATGCCGAGGCCCCCGAATTCCCCCTTTGTTTCAACCTGAAGCTCCTTGAAGAGGTCTTCGGTCAGATACGACGAATGCGGGTCCAGTGATTGAAGCATCCCGTTGATAGCGCCTTGAATGAGTTCCTTGTCGCCGACTTCTTTGACATAGTTCTTCTGAACTATCCGCATGACCTGCCGGAAAAGGCGCAGCTCTCGGTAATCCGGGGAGCGTCCCATGCTCGATTCCGGGGATTCGGCGCGGACTATCACGGTTAGTGAAAAAACGAGCAATGCTGCTACGGCAAATTTGAAAGGTTTCGTCGTGAACATAGAGGGGATCCTTCTCTTTACCTTGGGTGTGGTACCCGCAAAAAAAACGCTGTCTATAAGAAAATCAATGCTATCATAAGGGCGCGTCGGCAGCAAGGCAAGAGTCGGTTTGAAAAAGCCCGTTTTCGAAGGACCCAAGAATGGAGCGAAGCCAGTACGCGGTAGACTCGCGGATGATACCCCCGGTGATTCTCGGAGCCGTCTTCGGGCTGCTTCTATTAGCCTTTGAAGTGCATCGGCCGCGGGCATTGGGCCCCACAATCATTGTTCTCCTTCCGTTTTTCTACCTTGCGGCCGAGATACTGGCCCGAAAGATAGTACTTGATGCCGCCGGCGTAACGGTACACAAACTCTTGAGATCGGCTCGTTTGGAGTGGGCGGAGATTGAAAGCCTCGATGTGGTGAAATCGGGAAGCAAGCTTTTTCTCGTGCTCCAGGGGGCGACCGACATCCCGGTAATCATCACCAATACCATCCGGCCTTTTTCCGCCCTTGTGGCGGACTTGCAGGCTCGGCTCCCTCAAACGGTCATATCACGGGATGTACTTGAGTTGTCCTCCAATATACCGGAAAAGCACGCCCATCTCATCCAAGCATGGCTGGTTTGTTTTGTGCTGGCCGGGGTGGTGGCCGGACGGGTCATGGGATACTGACCGGAGCGGATCTCGTAATCGTTCGGCGCGAACATCGGTAAACTCATGGTCACTAAACCACGGAAGACATCAAAGGTTGGTTCCCATGATACCGCTGGGTCCGGGATCGATTCTCTCGGCGGGGGCTACCGCCTCACCCCCTATTTTAGCGCCAATGGGCGGTGGAAGGATT
>JAZDOF010000455.1:0-4083 GCA_043799015.1 Pseudomonadota bacterium
ACGCGCCGGTGAAACACCACCCCTCCATAACACAAAAATTAACCCGTTATTTGGACGCCCAGGGGGGCGGGGGGGGCAAGGCCTCATGAGGACGCACGATTACCCCTCTTTTGCAAAAAGCGGCAAGGGGGATTTTCTCGATAAGTCCCGAAAATGTCTTTACGCACAAACGGGCCTTTTCTTTGCGCTCACCGTGATTCAAGCGCGTCCATCCCTAACCCCGGCCCTGCCGCACCAAACCGTAAACGCCCTGGGCCGGGACTCCGACAACGACAAGACCGCTAAGGGCCGTTATGGACCAGAACAGCCATTTCGGCAGCAGACTCAGGAGCCACTTAAGAAATTCCAAAGGATAATTGATGAGTAACCGCAACAGCTCGGAAAGGTTTCCTTTGTGCCGGCTTTTGAGTCCTCGGACCGAGAACTTGCTGATGGCCAGATAAGTCATGAACTTCGACGGCCCAATCCTGTCCAACGCCTTTACCCCGTCCTTACCGTGCCGCACCGCCGCGTCCAGCGCGGACGTCAGTTTCTTGTCGGTGCCGTATTTCTTAAATACGTCCAAGGCCTTGTCGCCGGCCAGGTCGAGGAATTTTCCGGTCTTCGTTCCATACACCGTAGCCGCCTTGGCCACCACCTCAAAATCATCCACATGTTTACACGCGGATACCATGTTCAACGCGTCCTTGGCCCCAACGCCCGGGGTTTTGGCCAATTTGTATATGGAATTCGCCATGGGCTCCATATGCTTGAGGCTCTTGGTTTCCGCGGCTTGCTTTAGAACCGCGGCAAGGGATTTTCTTAAGGAGACCGGAACTTTATCCATTTTGTTCGCGAACTTCAGCACCACCACGGAGGCCTTTGCCGCGACGGAACCGGCCGTCCCGGTCCCGCCGTGAAGCGGCGCGGACGGAACGCTCACGACCGACACACCCCAAAGGACCGCGCCCAAACCAGCCAGGGCCGCGGTGAAGTCGTCCGTTTGTTCCCCGCGATACTTGTTGAAGGCCGTCCACGCGAGGTCCCTGATATCCCCGACGACGAGAAAATCCGATAATGTGGCGGCCAATAAGGATTCGGGGCACGATCCCCGGCCCAGAACAAAGGCCTCACCGAAGCGCATTCCTCTTTCCAACCATGAATCCCGCTTGGCGGTCAGTTCCTGAAACCTGAGCTCAACCTCCTTGTTCCACAACTCTTCATCGTCTTTGAAGTTCTCCAAATACGCTATCGCTTCGCACAGACGGTCCTGTTCCATCAATTGATTCGCCTTGGCCATGGGGTCCTCGGGCTTCATCAACCGGATATCCTTGATAAGCTGAAGCTCATCGGTATAGAACGCGCAATAGACGAACGAAGCGAACACGACCGTTGCCATGGCGTACAAAACCGCCTTCAGGACCAAACGCCCGGTGAGGATGGAGACCACAAGCCTGAAGATCCCTCCCGGTACGGCTGATAACAGTCGAAGGACGCTGAACGCCCCCCCGGGCTTCGATGGTACGTCCTTTGGGGCGTCCTCCGGGTGATTCGGCGAGCCGTTGCCGGCACCACGCTCCCGGTCTTGGGGTTTGATTCCTGATTCGTCCATAGGCTACTCCCCTTGAAGATACCGCGGAGAATCCGTAAAGGGCTCGGCCCCTTTTTCAAGGGTATAACAAAAGTCCCATTCGGTTGGAAGAAACGCGGGGAATCAAGGCCGGAAACGGTCTAAAATAATTGGAAGTTCTTGGGGATGGGGGTCCGAGGGAAGGACCTTCTTCCAAGAAGGTCCTTCCCCCGGAAACGCATTTTCCATAGGAAGGGTCCTTCCCCCGGCAATCTCAGGTCCCCAAAAAACACCCCTGTTACATAATCCCGTAGATCTCTTCTCCCCACAATCTGATCCATTCACGAGTGAGCGACTCAGCCGCGGCCGAACTCTTGTCCGTTCCGATCAGCAATATGGCGCCCTCACCCAGGGCCCGCAGCCCCGAACAGGAATACAGATAGTCGATGTTGACCTCCGCGTTCTTAAGCGCCTTGAGTATGACGTTGAAGCCGCCGGGGTGACTCGGCACTTCCGCGGCGATTACTTCATGCGCGGTCGGGGTGTATCCTGCCGATTCCAAGACATGCAGCACCCTTGAGGGCTCACCCGCCAGGAAATTCACGATGCCGCGATCACCCTCCTGCCTTACGGTCAGACCGAGTATGGCCAGGCCGTTGGATCTAAGCAGCTCGCTGAGCGACCATAGCGCTCCGGGCTTGTTGTCCATCTTTACGGATATATCTTTTATGGTAGTCATAAGTCCTCTCCACCAACTCTATTCGTATGTTGACTGCAAAAGGGGCGAGTCATTTTCAGGCACTCCCATGCGTAACCATTCAGTTATGAGCGGGAAAAGCCTTGGCAGGCTGGAAAGCCCGCCCCACGAGACTGAATGGTTACCTCCCATGCCTCCAAGAGCCGCAACGAGCCTTGTAACCTACTTCCCCGCCTCCATGCCCGGAGCACCGGCTCGCCGGCCCCGGAAAGTCAAACCACCAAGGCACGAAGAAGAATTTGAAATGATTCACAAATACATATTGACCCGTTAATTGCATCCGCCTGTCCGTGAAGGCGGATGCTTGGCCCCGAGAGCCTGAGAAAACATTAGCTCTTGATTTCTTTGTGCCTTTGTGGTTCGCCGCTTTAGATTCGGCGGACCATAGCACGTGTCGACCCGGCTACTTCCCCGAAGTTATGAATTCGACTCCCCGAAGCAAGGCTTGTCGATTCAGGTCGACAAGGACCTGTTTCTTCCCTTCGAGCACCGTTGCCACGGCCTGTGCAAGGGCATCGGACGTAACGATCCCCGTAACCTGTACCATCGCGCCGAGCATGACCATGTTCAAGGACCGGTCGTTCTTTAGCTCATGTGCCAGGGAATTGGCCGGCACCTTCACGACTCGCACGTCGTTCCGAGCGGGTTCCTGCGAGATAAGGTCGCTGTTCATGAAAATGGTGCCGTCGGTTTTGACCATGTTTTGGTACTTGACCAGGGAGGGATAGTTCATGACCACGGCATATTCCGGCGACGACGCAACGGGTGACGCGATTTCTTCGTCCGAGACAACGACCGTGCAGTTTGCGGTCCCTCCGCGCACTTCCGCACCGTATGCAGGCAAGAATGTTACGTGCTTGCCCTGGTGCATGCCCGCGACCGCGAGCACGTACCCCATCATCAGGACCCCCTGACCGCCGAACCCTGAAAAGACACTCTTAAGCAACATCCTTGATCACCTTCGGGGGGAAGACTTTTGACATGACCTCGTCAACCCACTGGGTCGCTTTCACGGGGTCCATTTTCCAATTGGTGGGACAGGGGGACAGTACTTCCACGAGGGAAAACCCCTTGTCCTCTATCTGGGTCATGAAGGCCTTCTTGATGGCCTTCTTGGTCTTGATGATGCCCTTGGGAGTGGACACGCTCGTCCGTTCTATATAAACGCTGCCGTGCGCGATGGCCAACATCTCGCTCAGGTCCAGGGGGGCGCCTTCCCGCTGGGGCGCGCGGCCGTACGGCGTTGTGGTGGTAACCTGTCCGGACAGGGTGGTGGGTGCCATCTGACCGCCGGTCATGCCGTACACCGCGTTGTTCACGAATATCGCGGTAATGCGTTCCCCGCGGTTTGCCGCGTGGATCGTCTCCGCGGTGCCGATGGCCGCGATGTCGCCGTCACCTTGGTATGTGAACACCACCAGGTCGGGCCGCACTCGCTTGATGCCCGTGGCGACGGCCGCGGCCCTTCCGTGGGGCGCTTCGGCCATGTCCACATCGAAATAGTTGTACGCCAGCACCGCGCAGCCCGCGGGCGGCACACCCACCGTCCGTTCCCGGATACCCAGCTCATCGATAACCTCGGCCACGAGGCGATGGATGATGCTGTGCCCGCATCCCGGACAGTAGTGAAACGGGTTATCTTTGAGAGACTTGGGTCTCGAAAAAACCTTTTTCACGATTGTACTCTCTTTCTCGCCTGATTTTCCCGTCCGTGGGCTTGATGAACCCTCTCAACCTTGTCGCTGCATCCCTAGGCATCCGTAGGGGCGGGGTTTAT
>JAZDOF010000476.1:0-7528 GCA_043799015.1 Pseudomonadota bacterium
CTCTTGTTGTTATTGTACCAAAGTGTTTTCATAGAGTTGACATGGTCGAGGAAGAAACTCTTTGAAAAAAGTCCCCACCCTCTGCAACCTCTCTTGAAAGACTCTTATGATAACCGGTCAATAACCTCTCGTCACTCATTCGACCGAGGACTGAGGCGCATCACAATTCCCGGCCGGGTGTGCCCTTCCTCCGAAATGGTAAGACTTGGGTCAGAGCCGCCGATCAACCTCTCGAGATGTTAGGCACTTCGATCGGGTTGTGACCCGAAGGTAACCATTAGGTTTATGAGCGGGAAAACCCGATCTCAACGTGGCGCAGGCTTTCTAGCCTGCGGATTTTGTTGGAGCAAGCCTCGGCAGGCTGGAAAGCCTGCCCCACGAGAGTGAATGGTTACCATCAGGCGTAAAGTTGCCGACTACGGCGAGAAGCACTTGGTTCACCGTTTGCATTCCATAGAACACGAAGCGTATTTCTGCAATCGCTCCTCCGGGTCCTGAGTAAAGCATTTCATTCTAGAGCCGAAAAACACGGAAATCTTCACATTTTAGTGCGTATGAACAACTCCACTCCCATAACCGAGTCTATTGACCTGGCCGGATTGGCGCCGAAGTTGTCGGCAATTTCGGGAACATCCCAATTCCGTACGCCTTTGTCCACAAATGCATGACGAAACCAGTTGCCCGGCCACCACTTGGCCAATCGCAAGTCCAGTTCCCAGTTTTCGAGAAGCTTCCAGGTGAGATTCACGTCGATCTCCCAACCCAAATCATTGTCCGGAACGGCCGGTGCAGGGTCCAGGTAAGTACCGGGGTCCTTGAACACGACCGAGCCGAATTTCAAGGCATCGGGACGGACATAGCCCCATCCGTAACCGTGGGAGGCTCTCATGGCCCGAGTTACCATGGCCGCGACCGATAGGTTGGATGCGACCATGTATTCTATGCTGCCTGCAAAGACATCGGAATCGGACATGTCCCTGGGTGAATCCACGCCGGCGTTATAAATCTTAGCCATAAGGAGACAGTAAGGGTAGTAGACGCCGTACGCACTGCGCTCCAGCGCCTGAACAAAGGGCTGTCTATCTATGTACACTCCGTGTCGTCTATCCGGACCCGGCATGTGGCTATGGAGGAACGTCATTTTCGTGGGGCCCAACACTATTCCGAACTCAGTCATGTACCTCCACGATTCGATGTACCGAGGGGCGATGAAGCTACCCCCGCCCCCCGGGATAACGGCCGTATCTTCGAAAAAGGCCCCTGAACCGGAAGCCTGGTATCGGATGGTTCTGTAGTACCAGTCCGCCTCCGCGTTGGCAAAGAAAAACCCGTTGTTGTATTTTAGGTAAATCCACCCCTCCGTTGCGTTCGTGGTTGACGGCGGTCTGGTATTCCGTTCTGAAACGCTGGTCCCCCCTTCGGGTCCTTCATTGAACGACCAGAAAAACCCACCGATGCCGGCGTCGACCTGACCGGCCGAATACCTCAGGTATGAAAGAAGGTGGTAGGATCGGGACGCGTTGTGATCGTCCCTATTCCAGTAACGCTCGCTTCCGCGTCTCCACGGGTAAAAACCCAACCCTATCGTAAGAGGCTTGTAGAAGGCTTCAAGGGTTACACTCTCCTCAGAGCGACGTCCGGTCTCGGACAACTCCTCGGCCTTGTCGCCCGCGCCGAACTGAAGACCGCAGCCCTGCCGAAAGGCACGTTTACCCATAAAAAGCCGGCCCCATGGGGAGTCGATCTGCACCCACAGACGCGACCACTTGCCTTCAGCCAGGAAGGTTTCCGTTTCCTGATCCACTCCGAGCAGCGCGGACTCGGTGGTGTAAGGACCGATCACATACGTTCCACGGACTGATACCGCTTGGTTGAGATGGAGAGAGGGAAAGGCAATAAAACGAATGGCGCTGCGGGATGCGGTGGTTCCCGAAACCGTAGTCTTGCCGAGCCACCCGTTTATGACCGCTTGGTCGCCCCCGGTGGCCCCTTCATCCACGTTGTATTGCCCGAAGAAGCCGTCATGGCCCCCCTGGGAATAGTATTCATACCGGAACTCGAACAAACCTGAGTCCATTTTGAACGTCCACGCATCCACGACCCCGGTCGGTCCCAGGAACAACACCGCCAACACCGCCAATAACAGATTCGGCCGGCCGTTCATCGCGCCGGATAGAGGCCAAACCTCCAACCATCTCCGCAAGTCCGGAGATGATGGGACATCAGGCCTGCCGTCTCCTTTTCGGAGAGACGGAAACGGCCGCTCAAAGCCCCGTGACCGTTCTCGCATAGAGAGGGACCCTTCCGGCATTGTGAACAATTGCCCGATGTGGAAAACCTACCATGACGACAAATTCTCCCGAAGCGCCTCAGAGCCGGGCTGAAAACAAAACTTGAACCCAAGAACGGAGCATGCGAACCTGTTGCCGAAAGTCGGTTCCGCCGTCTCCTCTCTCAAGTTGGAAAAGAACAAAGGGTAAGGGCACATCAAAAGGACCAAACCTTCAGACACGGCATTAATGTATCAGTGTATCAATGCACTCCCGTTTGTGTCAACGCGCGGTGTACAAATCAGGTGTCCGCTTGCCGCACGGCACGCCCTATGGTATGCACCGGGGAACGCATGGTCCTTAAGGAGGAGGCATGTCCGAAAGGTTGGCGATAGCCCTTGTCTTTGGCGGCCGATCGGCCGAGCACGAGGTTTCGGTGCGGTCTTCGCGTTCGGTGTTCGATGCCGCGGATCGATCCAAGTATTTCATTCGACCGGTTCACATAACTCGTGAAGGAGCTTGGTACATTCGTCCCTCCGCGGACTCGGCTTTCGACACATCCCAGCCGCTACACCGAAAAGACCGCGTCGTGTTGTCGCATGATCCGCAACATCGAGGCCTAATTCGTATCGAAGGCGACGGTCGAGGGGAAATCATCCCCGTGGACCTGGTTTTTCCGGTTCTTCACGGCCCGTACGGGGAAGACGGGACCATTCAGGGGCTACTGGAAATGGCCGACATTCCATATGTGGGTTGCGGGGTCCTTGCATCCGCGTTGGGTATGGACAAGGTGCTCATGAAAGGTGCGTTCTTGGAAGCCGGGTTGCAGGTGTCACCGTTCTTCTGGTTTCTTCGGAGCAAATGGTCGGGAAACCGTAAACCCTTGATGGAAAAGCTCAAGTCTTCATGTTTCCCGGTCTTTGTGAAGCCGGCGAATATGGGATCGTCCGTGGGCATTACTCGAGTAGGCGACCCTTCCGGGTTCGCCGCGGCCGTTGAGATTGCGGCCAGGTACGACCGGAAGATACTGGTCGAAGACGGGGTTGCGGGCAGAGAGCTGGAGGTGGGAGTCCTGGGAAACGACGAACCTGCGGCAAGCATTCCTGGAGAGGTCATATCACATTCCCAATACTATGATTATGAAGAAAAGTACCTGAAGGACACGGCCGAGCTCATCATCCCCGCGAAGCTGGAAGACCGGGAAATGGCGCAGGCCCAAGAAGTCGCGGTCAAAGCCTTTAAGGCGGTGGACGGCTCGGGAATCGCCAGGGTGGACATGTTTCTCACGCCCGAGGGTCGATGTGTAGTTAACGAAATCAACACGTTACCGGGATTCACCTCCATAAGCATGTATCCCAAGCTTTGGGACGCAACCGGTGTACCGTACGGCCGGCTCATAGATAAGCTTGTACAACTGGCCATGGAAAGGCATGAAGATAAACAACGCAACATAACGGATCGCAGTTGAACATGAAGGCCATGATTCTAGCGGCAGGGCTGGGCACTCGGCTGCGCCCCCTCACCCTCGAGCGGGCCAAGCCTGCCGTTCCCTTGCTGGGAGAGCCCCTTGTACGGCGTCTGATGCGTAAACTTCAAACGCTGGGGGTCTCGGACTTCAGGCTTAACCTGCACCATCTGCCCGACACGATCGAAACGCTCTTTGAGGACGCCTCCCAAAATAATTTTCAGGTGTCCTTCTCGTTCGAAGAGGAGATATTGGGGACCGCAGGGGGCCTAAAGGCCAACGAAGCCTTTTTCGGCAACGAAACGTTTATCATGGCAAACGGGGACATCGTACTCGATTTACCGTTGGAGCAAGCACTGATTTATCACAGAAAGACCGGGGCCCTTGCCACGCTTGTGCTTCATCCCCAGGACCCGCCTTTCCGTCATACCCCCGTACGCCTCGATGAAGACGGCTTGGTGGTCAACTTCAAGGACGCGGTCCTCGGAGCCCGCGCCCTACCTGATGCCTATGTCTTCACGGGGGTCCACATTATTGAACCGGAAATTTTTCACTACATCCCTCCGAAGAAGTTCCACGAGATCAATGCACAAGTATACCCGGCAGCCCTACGTGACGGCAGGCGCGTTTGCGGTTTTCCCGTGCTTCACGGTTATTGGAACGATCTTGGGACTCCCTTTAGGTATATCGAAGCCCAGCGTGACCTGTTCGTGCTCTCGCGGGACAAGCATCCTCAATTGCTGTCAACCGCGGCTTCGGTGGATTCGCAAGCTGTGATAGGGCCCTTTGTTACGGTTGATTCCGGATGCAGGCTCGAAGCCGGCAGTCACTCGGAAAACGCCATACTGTGGGAGGGCGTGACGGTGGCACGCAATGCGCGATTATCCAACTGCATTATAGGAAAAAATGTAAGGGTTACCGGCTCTTGTTCGGACAAAGTGGTTACCCGATACGGGGAGGTCCCCATTGCAAGGTATTGAAATCCCAAGCAGAGAGGCCCTAGAGCCCTTCTTCGGACGGGATGACCCAATCAGCCGAATAGTGCCCTTGGCCGGGGACGCGTCAACCCGCAAGTACTATCGAGTGCTGCTTAACAGCGGTTCCCATCGGGTAGTCATGGTCATGCCCAACCCCGGAACAGGGGAAGAGTCCTCCTTTCTTGAAATGCAAGGATTCCTGGATAGGTTGGGCCTGCCGGTCCCCAGAGTTTACGGCCATAGACACGACCTGGGACTGGTACTTTTGGAAGACTTGGGAGACGATCTCCTGGAAACAGTCGTGGACCGTTCGTCCGAAGAAGCGACGCGAGCGCTCTATCGCGACGCCGTTGATATACTCTCGGACATGCGGCGCCGCGCGACAGGCCCAGCCGACGGGTGTCCGGCGTTTGGCCTCGCATTCGACGAAGCCAAGCTTATGTTCGAGATGGATTACTTTATGGAGCATTTCGTGCGCGGCTTATGCGGTAAGGTCCTTTCGGCCCATGCGCAATCCACGTTGAATTCATTCTTTCTTGAAATCTGTCGGTTCCTCGCCGATCAGCCGCGCGTTCTGACCCATCGCGATTACCATGCCCGCAACCTAATTTTCCATAACGACAGGCTGGTTATGATCGATTTCCAAGACGCGCGTATGGGGCCGGCTCAGTACGACCTCGCTTCCCTACTGCGCGATTCCTATGTCACCCTGCCGGTAGGCCTTGTGGACGAACTCATCCGCCGATATTGGGAAGCCGAACCCTCGCCGAACCACACGTCGCCGGATCGTTTTACCCATGTTTTCGACATAATGTCGCTTCAGAGAAACATGAAGGCCCTCGGTACCTTCGGCTATCAACTGTCCGTACGGCGGAACGATCGTTTTCGGTCGGCAATACCCAGGACCGGCGGTTACATCGAATGTGCGATGGAACGTCATCCGGAGTTCAAGGACGTCCGGTCGGTCGTTCTGGAATACGTATGTGAACCGTGCCGGGAGTTTGCCTGATACACTTGGACATTAAGGGTAAGTGTTGGAAGTTATGGGGGAAGAAGGTCCGGGGGCACAGGCGTCAAAATGAGGCGACAGGTAGAAGAAGAAATCCCCCCTGCCCCCCTTTACAAAAGGGGGGTAAGAGCCCGATTCTGCCCCTTTTTACGAAAGGGGGGGTAGGGGGGGATTTCTCTGTCGGTCTTTGCAGCAAGGAAGAGCAGGTGGAATATAACCACATGATATCACAAAAATTGGACCATTATTTTGACGCCCCCGGAAAGCTCTTTCCTTCTTCACACGCTTCGGCATCACAGTTGCCTGACGGGAGTCACGCGGGTCACCAGCACTCCGGATATCGTGCAGAACACACCTAAGTAAGTGAACACGATAAAGAAATTACCGTTGGTGGCGTCAAGGATGTAGCCGCTGAGTGAAGGTCCCAACGGACCTGCAAAAAAGCCGTAAGCGGTGAACATCAATCCGAATATTCCGCCGAAATGCCTGATCCCGAAACAATCGACGATTAATGGGCCGGAAACGGAGAACAGGGTGCCGAACGCGAACCCGACGACCGCGGCAAGAAATGCGGACGCGTACAAACCGTTGACATGGGGTAGGATTAGATAGGCAATGCCGGAAGCGAAGAAGGTGGCACTCATCGCAGTGACCCGATTCATCTTGTCCGAAAGGTATCCCATGATCAGGCGACTCATTCCATTGGTCACATTGAACGCGGTCAGTATTATGCCCGCGGAGGCCAAGGGTAGACCCATGGAAAGACCGTATTGCACGGCCAGTACGAGCATGGCCACTCCGGCCGATCCTTGCAGCACCCATGTGAGCCACAGCATTCGGAAGCTGCGGGTGAACAGACTCTGCCGAGCGCTCAACGAAGGCCCCAAAGGTATTGGGGGACCGATGGACGGCCCCGAAGAAGGGACGGATCCGAGCGATTCGGGCGAGCGGGACGCCAGCGCGGCCGGGATGCCGATAAGGAACGTAACCGCGGCCATCATGATAATCATGTCCGAGTAGCCCATCTTCGCCGGCAGGTACGTGAACACGGGCGACATAACCGCGCCGGAGATCCCGAAAGTGAGGTTGAAGATTCCGGAAACAAGTCCACGCCTCTCGGGGAACCATTTCTGGACGGTAGTCAGCCCCGGGAGATAGATGAAAGCGGATGCGGCCCCGATGATGAAAGCCCACAAATAGACCATCGAGAGACTTTCCGCGAAGGCCAAGAAAACGATGTCCAAACAAGACGAGACCACGCCGATCAATATCATGATCCTAGTGCCGACTCGCTCTTGCCAATGTCCTACGAAAAACATGCAGATGCCTACCGCGGCCAGAAGGAACATCATGGTATTGCCGACGTCCCCGCGGCCCACCTGGAATTTCTCCTGCCAGTGGGGCGCCATTACGCCCGGAAGGCCGAAAATGAACCCTCCAACCAAAAAGATCGCGATGGAAGAGCCGATTACGGCAATAACCCCCGTCCTTTTATCGCTCATATCCTATTGTTCCTCGCAGCCCCCCGGCCATGCGGGTCGGCCTGCCCCTGAAAATTCCGGCTCTTCAATTCAAGGCCGTGATGCGAATCCTTTTCCGCAAAAGGCACGATTGTATGATATCCTTTCCGGAAGAGAAAGAAGTCACGGCGGTCTATGAAGATAGTAAACGCACGATTCGTGTCGGGTGCGGAACACCCGGATCATTACCCTGCGCTGGGTTTGAGGGAGGTGGCGTTCGGCGGGCGTTCCAATGTGGGAAAGTCCTCGCTTATCAACGCGCTCCTGGGGAGGCGTACCCTGGTTCG
>JAZDOF010000498.1:0-3825 GCA_043799015.1 Pseudomonadota bacterium
GCCAAGGGTTGGCATTGATCCGGCACGGCTTGAAATGTTTAACCTCTCCGCCGCGATGGGGCCGATGTGGGCGGAGTTTTGCATTGAATTCACGGAAAGGATTAAAAAGCTTGGTCCCTCCCCCATTTGGTTGGCGGATCACAAGCGATCTGGGAAGGAGTAGTCCGAGATGATCGTTGGAAAACAAAAGCATTTGGATGAAATATGGGACATGATCAAGGGCGAATTCATAGAGGTTATCGAATGGTTGGACGATTCGGGCGACACTCTCGTTTGGCGTTTTCCGGACCAAGACCACGCCATAAAGATGGGGGCCAAGCTGACGGTCAGAGAAAGCCAAGCCGCTGTATTCGTCAATGAAGGCAGGATAGCGGATGTATTCGCCCCGGGGCTATATTCCCTGTCGACTCGGAACATGCCCCTCATGACCACGCTGGAGTCCTGGGATCACGGATTCAACTCGCCCTTCAAGGCCGAGGTCTATTTTGTGAGCACCCGGAATTTCCTCAACCTTAAGTGGGGCACGCAGAACCCGATCATGATGCGCGACCGGGATTTCGGGGTAGTCCGACTTAGAGCCTTCGGCGCTTACGGCATCCGAATCACGGACCCGGAGAAGTTCGTCAAGGACATAGTCGGCACGGAAGGCGTATTTAAGACCGATGGGATCGAAGGCCAAATACGAAGCATCATAGCCTCATCCTTCACCGGCCTGATGGGCAGGTCCGACATAGCCGCGCTCGACCTCGCGGCCAGGTACCGGGAACTGAGCGACACTATCGGCAAAGAGATGTCGGAGGATTTTTCCAAGTACGGGTTACAACTCACCGCTTTCATCATAGAAAACATCTCGGTACCCCCCGAGGTGGAAAAGATGATCGACACAAGGTCCCAGATGGGTATTGCAGGTGATATCGGCCGATACACTCAGTTCCAGGCGGCGCAGGCCATCCCCGAGGCGGTGCGATCAGGGTCGGCCGGAGATTTCGTGGGTATGGGCGCGGGTATTGCGGTGGGGCAACAGGTGGCTTCAGCCATGGCTTCGAGCCTCGGCGCCGGGCAATCCCCTCCTGCCCCGCCTCACGAGCAAAATCAACCCGAGGGGAAATTTTGCCTTGATTGCGGGAAAGGCGTGCCTCCCAAAGCTAAATTCTGCCCCGAGTGCGGCGCGGCCCAAACCCTCGGGTGTCCCAAATGCGGCGCCGGCGTACGGCCTGATGCCAAGTTCTGCCAAGAATGCGGGGCGCAGATCAGATAGATCCGGCATACGGTGATGGGCCGCACCGACAACCATCGGTGGGGGCCTTACGATCGGAGGTGTCTGTGAATCGAGAGGAGTTGCTTCAAGAAATAGGGACTGCTGTTCGAGGACTGGAGCCGGAAGCCGAAATTGTACTTTATGGGTCACGTTCGCGCGGAGAAGCGGCCCCCGAATCGGATTGGGATTTGCTGGTCTTACTTGACGGCCCTGTGAACGATGAGCGTACGGATCGGATCAGACACAGGCTCTATGAAATAGAATGGGAAAACGGTCAGGTTATTTCCTCGATAGTGCGAAGTCGAGACGACTGGAACGCCGGTTTCTATAGGGATATGCCGTTTCGCAAGGCGGTGGAACAAGAAGGAATTAGGTTGTGACTGAGTGGAGTCGCGATGCCGTCATGTACCTAACCTGATTCAAGATTCCGGATGACTTTACGATACCGCCCAATCACTCTTCCCCTCTCACTTCGTACCGATATCCCACCCCATGAACCGTGGTAATCACCGAAGGTCGACCGGGGTCGGGCTCGATCTTCTTGCGGAGTTGTGCGATGTGTTGATCCAGCGTCCGGGTGGTGCCGTAATAGTCGATGCCCCAAACCGCGTTTAGGATGATGTCGCGGCTGATCACCTCGTTGGGACGGGCTGAGAAGTATCGCAAGAGCGCAAGCTCTCGGTTGGAAAGACTCGATGTTTTGCCTCGCAATCGCACTCGATACCGGACCGGGTCCACCTCGGCCTCTCCGAAGGGGAAAGCGGCCGCCTCTTTCTCATCCCCCGGCGGGATTCCCCGGTCACGTCCGGACCTTCGCAAGACGGCCGCTATCCTTGCCAGGAGCTCCCGCACGCCGAAAGGCTTGGTTACGTAATCGTCCGCACCGAGTTCCAGACCCAGGACCTTGTCGATCTCCTCTCCCTTGGCGGTAAGCATGATCACCGGTAGGTTCCGGTCCTTCGCTCGTATTGCTCGGCAGACATCATAGCCGCTCTTTCCAGGCATCATGATGTCGAGAAGGATCAGGTCGAAGCGGTCGGTTGAGACGGCCTCGATGGCCTGTTCTCCGTCGGGTACGGCTACGGCGCTGTAGCCTTCGCTCTCGAGCGTGTCCACAAGGCCCGTGGCAATGTTGTGGTCATCTTCGGCTATGAGAATATGGGTCCGTTTCATACATCGTCTCCGCGCCTGCCGGCCGTGATGGGCATTCTCACTAGAAAGGTGCTGCCGCCCCCTTCCCGGGGCTCGTAAACGACATCCCCACCGAGATCCCGCATGATGCGCCGGGCAATGCTCAAACCCAGGCCGGACCCAGGCCGTGCGGTCAGGGAAGCGTCCACACGGTGGAACTTATGAAAAATGCTTGACCGGTGGGATACGGGGATACCCGGGCCGCGATCGGATAGTCGAATTTCCGCGTGATCGCCGTGCAGCCCCAGTACCAGCTTCAACTCAACGCCTTCCGACGCGTACTTGACCGCGTTGTCCATGAGATTAAGGATCACCTGCTCCAGAGCGTCCCTATCACCACGCACGAAAACCCCCGTGTCGGGAATGTCCGTTTCCAAAACCATACCGGTTTCCTGAACGCGCAGGCGATGTGCTTCCACCACTTCTCGCACGCATCCGGCGGCATCCAGATCCTGGAGCCGGTAGGTTTTACGCCCCTGCTCCAATCGACTGAAATCGAGAACGTTGTTGACGAGCCTTGTGAGACGCCTGCTTTCCGCTGCAATGACGCCCATGTAGTGTCTCTCCTTGTTGGGATCTCCGATTCGGCCCTCGCTGAGCAGCTCCGCGTACATTCGAATCGTGGTAAGCGGTGTTTTAAGCTCGTGGGAAACATTTGACACGAAGCTCGTCTTTTGGAGGGCATCCTTCATGTTCCGATGCGCTTGCAGGGTGAGCATGCCAACGCTGAGAACCACGGTGAGGGCGAAAATTCCCACAAGCAAACAGCCGAGGATGAGGAATCCGCGGGCAGACTCCGTACCCGGCCGATCTTCCGAGGTATTTACCACCAACTGCCAATGGGGCAATTGCGGTGAAAGCGAGACGCTCAACTCCGGCTGCCGGCCCTTTTCCAATCGGAGATTTCCGGTTTGATGGACGACGTGACCTTGGCCGTCCAAGAGCGCGTACGCATAGCCTTCCGGAGTCGCGGTGGGAAAATGAGCAATCAACTGTGACAGCAAGGTCACGACTTCCAGTTCCAGGCCGTACACCAAACCGTCCGATCCGCTCCCGACCCAACCGAGGATGTACAGCCGGTTCTCCCCAAACCACGGTATCCAGCCGCCGGAATCGGGAGAACCCGGGTCCGCGGCCACCTGATTCCGGGGTATTGCGATCTTGGGTCTCGCCAGGGCGGCGAGCTGCTGCTTCCCGGTCTGGAGTTTTTGAATGTCTTGAACGAAACTTTGTCGGGTCTCTTGGTCGGGAACACGGCCTTGTGCGGTCGGGAGAGGCGCGTCCGAAGCCGATCCGTCGGCGCCGGTCCATCGATGACGATCGGAGAAGAGGGCTTCGTAACGCTGAACGAATTGTCTCTCCTCCACGGTTCCGGC
>JAZDOF010000500.1:0-7226 GCA_043799015.1 Pseudomonadota bacterium
CCATCTCAACCATATCCCAGAGACGACTCGTGGCCTCACAGAAGACTTCAAGGAAATAACCGGCGTCGAACGAGTTGGACCACACGGCTTGGGCCTTTCCGATCGCCGCCGAGTTGGCATCCACGGCGTTGCCGAAGCCAAGCGCTCGACCTCTTAGTTGCGCGCTGAAGAACGACTGCCTATAGTCCCAGTATCCCAACATCAAGGGGAAACCTATCGCTCCGATTCGAGCCGTAGCACTGGGACTCGATGCGCCGGCGACGAACCCAATATACGGGGTGTACTGGATGACGTTGAAATCGGCTTCGTTCGCAGTATCCATTTGGATCGGCAAGCCCGCGGGAGCCGTAGGCCGCACAAGCCCACCCCATGGCTCCCTAAGCGCCACGCTGAAGGAATCAAGGCGAAAACCGCCGATTGCGGCCACGCCGGGATAGACATCGTAAGTCGCAGCCAGGTTCAGGTTCCAAACGTCCAGGCCGGTGATCCATTCGTTGGCTTCCTGTCCGTTATTGCCTTGCCCGTTATTGTAGACTTCCGACGCTATTTGGTCGAACGAGAACAAATGTCCCACACCGGCGAACAAGCTTAGACGACCGGGAAAGCGAATGGGCACCGTCACTTCACCCCAAACACCTTGCGTGGGAAAGTCCAGTTTTATCCTTTGGAGACCAAAGACGCCGGCAAAATTGTTGGTGGCGGTGGCCACTCCGCGCGTCTGTAGCAACATACCGGTATCCTTGCTGAACTGATACCCTAGTTGCAGCGTAGGCTCCGCGGTAATCCCGAACGCTGTGGGATAGTACCATGACTGTCCGAAGGCCACGGTCGGGAGCACCGTTAACAGCAGGGCTCCGATGAATACACGACTTAGGGGTGTCGCACCCATACCCCCTCCTATCTTCATTGCATAAAAATAAAACGGTTTACCAACGAACCCTTCACTTCCGTTACGTGATTGTTACCGGTCCTGTGTTCCTTTGTCAAGTAAAATCTTGACTTAGAGCGCCCGCTTGCCTCGGCTACTCAAATCGCATGGCCTCAACGGGGTCCAAGAGGCTTGCCTTCCGTGCCGGGCTCCATCCGGCGACTAAACCTAGGACGAATCCGGAGACGGCCGATCCGAGCAAGCCGGCCCGCAGCACCGTATAGGACGGCATGATGTGGAATGCCGAACGCAGGGTCTCTACGGCGATAACTCCCACCAATACTCCACCGAATACCCCCATGACACACACGACTACGGCCTCCATGAGAAACTGAGACATTATGTCCGAGTCCGAGGCGCCTAGGGCCTTGCGCAACCCGATTTCCACCGTCCTCTCGCGAACGGCGGCGGACATGACGTTGGTGACGCCCAGCGCGCCAAGGAGCGTAACGACGACGAAGGAAGTGTAGATCAGCGACTTCAAGAGCCACACCGTCGTGTTGATCTTCTCTATACGCTCTCTCTCGTAATTCACTCTGATCTGTTCGGAATGCAGTGGGTGGTTGCGGGTAAGGACGGTGTACATATTGTTCCTGATGATGGGAACCATCTCCCAGTTGACGGCTCTCACGAATATATCCCTTGTTTCCTGCATCATTCTGAACCGCGAACGGGCAACAGGGAGCGGGATGAAGATGATCTCGGCCAGCCAGTCGTATTCAATTCCTCCCAGTATCCCGATAAGAGTGAAGTTGTAGGCATTGACGGCAATGGTGCGGTCTATCGGCGAAGTCCCGGCGGAAAACAGTTTAGGGACGAGCTTGGGCCCCATCAAACATACCAGCCGCTGTGATTCCACGTCATCCGGTCCGATCAAGCGTCCCGGCGAAG
The DNA here is from genome assembly GCA_043799015.1 of Pseudomonadota bacterium. Lineage (GTDB taxonomy): Bacteria > Desulfobacterota > Desulfomonilia > Desulfomonilales > Desulfomonilaceae > JAZDOF01. Next base: position 1,820 of record JAZDOF010000500.1, read on the forward strand.
CCGGAATTCTCATGGTTCTGAAGAACGAATCATCCACGCCCATCACCCGGACCCCGTGAATTCCTCTGTGCTTACGCATTACGGTGGTCAAGCGGGTGGATACGGCCGGGGACGCGGAAGCCACTCCGGGCAGCCCTCGGATGTCGTCCACGTCCTTCTCCCCGTACTGCCCCAAGTGGTGACGATTAGGGCCGCTGAAGTCCCAATAGGCCCGTAATATCCGGGCGTCCGCCAACATCTCCAGGTTGTTGCAGAGGTCGTTCTCCACATGCTCCCCGACGGCGAGAATCGTCACGAACCCGAACAAACCCATGGAAAGAGCCGCAACTACTCCGCGGTACCTTCGTCTGCCGCGATAAGCGTGTCGGAAGGACATTCGGATGAGGTCGACACCGGTCACGCGGTCCCTATACCAGACCGGACGACTTCATGAGAGCGTGCAGTTCCGAAGTAACGACCCGCGCAAATTCCTCATCGTTAATGTGAGCATCCACTTCAACCACATCGATGTCGTGACGGAGCACGGCCCTGATTTCCCCCAGGAAAGCGCGGTTTGTTTCAGGATCATACAATGGTCCGCCTTCAGCGTCGGCTTCCGACCATCCTTTCAGGGGTATTACGAGTTTTGTGGGCCCCTTGGAAGCATTGAGCCTGGGAGCGATGGTACGGGCAAGCGCCCTTACGTCTTCCAGGCTTGTGCGCACTCCGGATCGGAAATCGTACCAGAAGACCTTGCGCCCTTTCACGGCATCCGGCATGGTCTCCGGAGAATTGAACTCCAGCACTATGCAGTCCAGGCCGCCCGGCACCACGACATGAGGAATGCCTCTTTTTCCCGCCGAGGCCAATCTACCTGGGCCGATGCCGCCGCAGTATCCGCCGTACATGGCATCGGCAAACTCATGCAGAGCAAGGTCGAGCACTCCATCGATCAAACCCTGGTCGATCAAGTCTTCCAGGGCCATCCCTCCCGTGCCGTTTGCATGGAACGCCGCAACTTCGTATCCGAGGTCCTCCAGCATCCTCTTAACCCTGCCGGCTCCCTCGGTTATGAATCCGAAGGAAGTCAATCCGATGGTGCGTTTTTCACGCCCCACAGCGCCGGAGACTCGAGCCATACCGGTAATGGCTCCCGCCGCATTTTCGAGTATGCGTTTGCTGATGGCGTTGAGTCCCAAGATGTCTACGACGGAGTGCATTACCGTGATATCTTTGGTTCCGACAAGCATGCTCATGTCCCGTGACGCCACCGTGGACACCATGAGTTTCGGCACTCCCAACGGTAGGGTCCTCATGATCCCCATCCCGATGTGGGTCCCCGTGCCGCCCCCGATGGAGAGAATACCCGACAAGCGGCCCGCTCCGTGAAGCCGGCCCACAATCACGGATGCACCCTTGATCATGGTTTCCACGGCTAGGCGCCTGTCTCCGGATCGCTTGACGTTTTCCATGGACGTTCCCGCCGCGGCGGCCACCTCGGTCCTTGGTATGTCGGGAAGCAAAGTCGGCTCGTTGAGGGTCCCCACGTCGATGACCACGGGTTCGATGCCGTTCTCGCGGAGAATTCCTCTTATGTATGCAATCTCATCCCCCTTGGTATCGAGGGTCCCTACAAGGGCAACGCTGATGTTTTCCTGCATTCGGCGCTCCTTAAGCGGCAGTACGCATGACTTTGGGCGGTTCGTCCCGATTAATCCGAGACGCCAAACGATAGTGACGCTCCTTGAATTTTGCGGCAAAGCCGGCCTGGCGGAACCAAGATGACGTACCGGGGTTTATCCCCGCCCGCCGTCGGCATCCAGGGAACGTGCGGGAGAAGACTTCCTTGAAGAATTTGTCATGGGGATTATTGGGGTCGTGCATTATCGTCATTGTCCTCTATTCCACCCGGACGCGCTGTCGGAGGCCGGGGAGCGGACAACCGCTTGGCCGTCTTCAAGAAGAACTTCGCAGCTGGGGACAGGGGTTCATTCCGTCGGATTACGATGTCGGATTCGAAGCAGATATTACCCTCGATGAGGGCTATCTGTTTGAGAACTCCTTCTGCGAGTTCCTCCTCTATCTCGTGTGAAAGAATGAAGGAGACCCCCATTCGCCGTTCAATGTAAGCCAGGATGAAACTCAAGCTCTCCGATTCCATTACCACGGATGGGGTTACCCCATATTCCTTCAATTTCTTGAGAATAGCGTCGCGTGACCCTGAGCCGTGTTCCCGAATTATGAGCGATTCACCGGCAAGCACCTTGATGGGAACCGGGCCGGATGAGGTCAACGGGTGGTCGGGACGCGCCACCAGAATGAACTCGGCTCGTGCGAAGGGTATCGCCTTCACGGATTGATCGTATTCCTTTCTTGCCACAACCACAAGGTCTTCCTTACGATTCCTAAGTCTGCTGAGGAGATCCGCCGAGTTCCCCTCGCTCAATCGAACGTGAATCCGTGGAAATCGGGTCTGGAGACGGGCGATCAGGTCAGGCATGAGGGTCCTGGCGTATGCCTTGGTCGTACCTATCCAGAGCCTGCCGGAGCTTGCTTCCCTCGCGCTGTCCAACAGCTCCTCCATCTGTTCAAGTCGGGCAAAGACCCGTTGACACAGAAGGTGTACCGACCTCCCTGTTTCCGTGAGCCTGTATTCGTTTCCTTCCCGAAAGAAAAGCTTTACGCCGCAATGGTCCTCAAAGGCACGCAGTTGCTGGGATACCGCAGGCTGGCTGACGTGAAGCCGCTCCGCCGTCCGGGTCATGCTCATGCACTTGCAGAAATGGTAGAACGCTTCCAGGTACTTGAGGTGGATGCTCATGCGGGCTCCCTGATCTCTATACCGAAGTGGACATATTTCACATCCGGTATAAGACGCGCTTATGCGGCCATAAGATTTTCTGACTTGACTTGCCGGTACAAATACCTGAAAATTCCTAACATCGGGATACCTCCTCATGATCACGGCGGTGGCCGACTCCCGATTTCCCGTCAATCACACGGCATCTATTCATCCTGATTGTCGATCTTTTCCGTGACGGTATCAACATGTTCTCACGGCTATGGATTCGATGGGTTGATATTTAGCTTCTGTGAAAAATAATGGGGTCCGCGGCCTACCGACGTTGCCGGCCGCTTGGCTTTCTTAAATGTCCTCGCCTTTGACGAGTATTAAAAGGGGAGGCACGGTGGGGCATAAGTCCCGGCACCCCGCATGGGTTCTCTCATTGGCTCAGGAAGGAAATCAAGGGTCGTGATTCGCCGGATGGTCTCATGGGTCCTCCGTGGGTTGTCCGTGTGCTCGGCCCTGTAAACCAATCCGCAAAGGAGTCCGGTTGAAAAGGATCGTCATCGGTATCAGCGGAGCCAGCGGGGTTGTCTACGGGGTCCGGCTGCTCCAGGTGCTGAAACGGGTCAACGGCTTCGAGACTCATTTGATTCTGAGCCGCGGGGCACGGGTCACGATGGAATTGGAAAGCTCCATGCGGCCCGAGGAGGTTGAAGCCCTGGCGGATCGGGTTCATTCTCCGGAAGACCTTGCCGCTCCGGTTTCCAGCGGGTCTTTCCGCACGGCCGGCATGATCGTCGCCCCCTGTTCCATGAAGAGTCTGTCGATGATAGCCAACTCTCTCAACGACAACCTATTGGTGAGAGTTGCCGACGTGACTCTCAAGGAGCGGCGGAAGCTGGTGATCATACCTAGGGAGACTCCGCTGCACCTCGGGCACTTGCGTCATATGACGGCAATAACCGAGATGGGAGGCGTAATCCTGCCTCCTGTCCCTTCTTTTTATCACAAACCGCGTACACTTGACGACATCATTGACCAGACAATCGGTAAGGCTCTGGATCAATTTGATGTTCCGCATCAACTCTTTGAGCGTTGGGCAGGCGGATGACCCGCTCGGAATGGGAGACCGCCGTGATCGACCACCTGGACGCTTTGACGACGGTGACCCTGGCCTGTGCAGCCGACAACGCGCCCTGGGCCGCCGCGGTGTACTATGCCAGGGACGAGTTTGATCTGGTGTTTTTCTCATCCCCTACGTCAAGGCATTCCACGGTGTTCGCACAAAACCCGCGAGCTTCCGCGGCCGTTCACGGCAATTACAAGGACTGGACGGAAATCAAGGGACTCCAAATGGAGGGTCGGATAGAACAGATCGGTTCAGTCATGGACAAGGCAAAGGCGTTGGCCGTGTTTCTGAAAAAGTATCCTTTCGTGAAGCGGTTCCTGTCCGATCCGGCCGGCTTTTCCGCCGATGTGGCCAAGAAGACGGCAGGGGTGGCGCTCTATTTTTTTCGTCCGTCGTCAATCTATTTCGTCAACAACGAATTCGGCTTCGGGTCCAGATGGAAGATGGAATTCCGGGAAGGCAAACCGGTGGGTGTGCCTTTTCCGGCATGAAGTTATTCAGGATTTGTGCCTTCATAGAGATTAACCGTGTGAGATAGGGGTGATTAATCGAGAGTAGAAATCGTCGGCGTTCCAGGACCGCAGCACGTCTCCGGCCGGTGGTTCGCTTACGAAAATGTCCCATGAGGAGGATAGAAATGGCCGAGATGCGGTTCCCAAGTCCCCACGAGGCTGAAGTCATTCCCGGTACCGAGGGATGGCAGAGGATGTACCCGTACCATTATGAGTTCAGCACCGAAGACCCTGATCGAAAGAAGTACGAAGAGGGGATGTTTTGGTTCTACGATGGGTTGCACTATCCCGAGCCCATGTACCCGTTTGACATCATCTGGGATGAAGCATGGTTCCTAGGGTTGTCCCAATTCAACTCCCGCATTTTCATAGTCCCTCCTGCCATGGGGATAGACCATCGAATTCACAACGGCTACATCTACATCACCCCTCTTCCTGTGGCAAACCCGGAGGAAATCCCGAAGCGGGCCGAGCTTTTCATGAAAAGGGCCGGCTACTACTACGAGAATTGGGACAGGCTTCACGATAACTGGGTGAGCAAGATGCGCTCGGTCATCGACAAGCTGGTCGCCACAGAGATCCCGACTCTACCCGAGATGGAAGAGGAGTCGGTGGTGACCGAGGGCCTGGGAATCTCCACGGGGTACAAGCTTCTCAAGGCCTACGACGAGGTTATCGATCTCGGCATACTTACTTGGCAGTATCATTTCGAGTTCCTTAATCTGGGTTACGCGGCCTATGTCTTTTTCGTGGATTTCTGTCAAAAGGCCTTTCCGGATATTCCCTTGCAGAAGATCACCCAGATGGTCGCCGGCATAGACGTTATCATTTACCGGCCGGACGAGGAGCTGAAAAAGCTTGCCAAGCTGTCCATCGAGCTGGGGGTCGACGATGTGGCCATGTCGGGCGATGCCGAGACCGTTCTCGCCGGCATGGAGAAGTCGGCCAACGGCAAGAAGTGGCTGGAGGCCTTCAACGCGGCAAGGAACCCCTGGTTCT
>JAZDOF010000511.1:0-5883 GCA_043799015.1 Pseudomonadota bacterium
CCTCCCCTGACCCCGAACCAGCAATCTAACCGGCCAATGAGCCTGAACCCGCTGTTTAAACACAGGTGGATCACGCTTCCGTACCCGAACCTACCGTTGAACCCTCCACTGAACCCGAACCCGCAATTGAACCGGCCAATGAGCCTGAACCGACGGTTGAACCACCGGTGGACCCTGCTATCGAACCCGAACCTACCGGTGAACCCACGGTTGAGCCCACTACCGGACCCGAGATCTTTGGGCCTCGTCCGACCATCATCCCTCCGTTACCCCCCGGCCCCCCTGATCCATACGCACCCGATCCGAGCTTGCCAGTCGACATACCGGGCCTGGTGGACAAGTTTGTCGACGCGTTCGTCCGAATGGCGGACGACATATCATTGGATACCGATGGTCGAACCGTAGAAGTAGGTTCCGTGGACGCAGACGGCGACGGGCGCATGGACGGGATGTATACGAGGGTTAGCTGGACCGTTGGAACCGAAGGACACGAGACTTCTCGAATTGAAACATCTTACGTCATCACTTGGGACGATGCCTCGGAGCGGATCACCGATTCGTATGCCGCGCATACCATCGCGGGGGCGGATGGACCAAGCTTCGACGTCAGCGCGGAACGGACGATTGAACGTCTATTGGATTCCGACCGGGACGGGGAAACCGACTATGCCGTGCGTGAGCATTATTCCGGAGACGTTCTTCAGGGCCGGACGATCGATCAGCCCAATGGATGGCAAATCGTACAGGCTTTTGAAGACGGTCGCTTGGCGCGTCAGGAAATCCTGGACCAAACCGGAGGACTTCAGGATGGGACGGCATACTCCTACGGACCGGATGGAAAACTCATCGCGTCCGCCCATTTTGACGAAAACGGTCCCATGGGCACGACCGGCTACACCTACAATGATGCCGGTAACTTGGTCTCCCAAATGTCGTTAGACTCCGACGGGGCCGTGGTGGAGCGGATCACCTGCCTGTACGACCAACAAGGAAGGTTGAGCTCCATGACGGACGCGGCCTTTGATGAGGCCGGCAACGTCATATCCACCACTGCCGCCGAGTATGATTACGGTCGGGACGGCGAATTCGAAGATGCCTCGGTCTCGTTGTACAGCCGGGATGGGGAGCTGCAGGAACAGACATGGTATGAGGACGGCGGCCGAATGGTACCCCGGGTCGATTACGACGTAAACGGCCAAATCCAAACCGAGATCGTGACATCGTACGACGACGAGGGCAAGCCGACTTCCAACGCCTTCACCTCTTACCTTCATGACGAAAGCGGCAATCTGGAGAGAACCGACACCACGGAGTACAATGAAAACGGAGACCTTTCGGAGCATGCCGCCGCGGTGTACGCGCCGGACGGCCGCGTGGAATCCATCGATAACCGGACTTACGATTCCGATGGTAAGCTTACCGGTTTTGCCCACGGTTCTTACTTCTATGACGATCAGGAGAATTTGATCGCCGAACATATCGAGAGTTTCGACGGGAACCTAAGCATGGAGGAATCAACCGATACGGAATATTCGTATGACGGAGAAAGGCATAGGGTTGGAGAAACGGAATCCCGTTTTGACGCTGAAGGACACGCCACATCGTGGACCCAATCGACGTTTGATGAAGATGGGGACCGCACGTCGTCGGCCTCTAAGGGATTCGACGCCGACGGGGACGTTTCGTGGGAGAGTGCCTGCACCTATGACGATGCCGGTCGAGCCGTCGAGGTACATGGCTCCGATTACGACGACGAAGGCAACCTATCCCGGACGTTTGACGGTACGAACTCGTATCATGAGGACGGCAGTCTCCGGGAAGCTTCATGGACCGAGCACGACGGGGACGGCCGCGTCGTCTACGAGGCCCACACCACGTCATCGGCCGATGGAACCGAGCGTGACGTCGTCATTACGACCCACACTTTTGACGAGGCCGGAAATGTGGTGGAAGAGAATACCTGGACCATGGACGAAAATGGTCCTACCGGCCGCACAATCACCGAATACGCCTACGATGAGGATGGAAACGTTGATACCAAGACCGTTCAAAACTACGACGGCGAAGGCAAAGTTATCTCCTCCACCGTCAGCAGGTTCGACCACGACGCGGACGGGAACGTGGTACGGGAAAATTCCGCGACCTATGATGCGGACGGAAAACCGGTGCAGCACGTCATAACGGAATTCAACGACCACGGAGGGGTAGAATCCCGGGACTTCTTCGCGTTTGATGCCGATGGCCGCTTGACCGGTCACACCCATACGGAAATAACGTATAACGACGATGGGCAACCTGCGGCCCAAACGGTCGAGGTTCGCGACGGGAACATGAACCCCCTTGAGACGACGGTATCCACCATCAACGAGCAAGGCTCGATCACAACCCAGGTCACTTCCGATTCCGAAGGACGGGTGAGTCAACAGACCGTGTTGGATTACAACGAAAGGGGATTGCTCATTGAGCAGACCGTCAAAGATGGGGACGGTCAAGTGACCCATACGATCGGTTACGGGTACGATGACCGGGGGTTGGAGATCGAACAGATTATCCGGGACGGTGAAGGAAGGGTCCGGATGGTTACCACAACCGCCTATACTCCCGAGGGTGAGGTGGAGTCACGGACAAGCACGGACCAGGACGGACGGGCGGTTACGGCAGGTGCTTATCAACCGACCTTCACTTCAACATTTGATCCGTCGTATTCGAGTGCGACGGGGACTGTGGAAGTCCCCGGAATGATGAAGAAGAAATAGACAATGAAAAAATCAACGTTGCCTGATGACCCTCGGAGACCTGAGCCGATAGGGGGTGTTTCATGAACGACAAACGAGCCGTATCCGCTAATAAGAATAATCCTATGGAAAAGGCCGCATCGCGCACTTCCCCGACGGGAAAAAGATCGTTGTGGTCGCTGCTTCGTTCCATACACACGGACGGGTTTGTATCCAAGTGGGTAACCCTGGAGACGGTCCCGCTCATGCCGTTGGTCGAGCTCTACGACGAAGGGCTTCGCAGCGAACGGGGGCGAGCGGCCATCCATGTCATCCTTACCTCGGAGATGTCCACCGGTCTTGGGACCTTGGTCGTCAAGCCCCCTTGGGGGTATCTCTGTTGGGAATGGCCTTCGCGTAGACTATTGGCGATGGTTGCTTTGAGAGGGTTTCACGACTTGCCTAGGGTAGATTTGAATCGCGGCCACTTTGCGGTGCGATACGCGGTGGATGCTTTAGAGGAGGCACTGGAAAGCGGCGGCGACCTGCCGGGACCGGACCCCACGCTTTGCGCGCTTTACGAGGCTATCCTCAAGAGATTCGATTTTGCACATAAGGACCCCCAAACCCTATACGAACCTGCAAAGCCTCGCAATGCTGCGGCGGGTCCTTTGCCCCCTCGAACGGCCCGTGCAGGCTTGCCGCGGAAGCGGATCAAGGGCGTGGTGCCGGAGAAATCGCCGACCGGGCCAACGGGTGAAGACAATGGAGTCGCCTGCCACGTACCCCCACCGGCCCCTGAGCGGAAGGCCTCCGTGCCCCCGCCCCTTCCCCGTGAGGGCAGACCGCCGGTGGAAAACCAATGGTGCATTGTTGAGCCCGGTGATAGACCGCGCGCGGCTTCATAACGACTGCCGACCTTCGTGCCTCCGTGAGGCACAACGCCCCCCGGAGACTCGTTGCCTCCTCTTCCCTGTCGAATGTGGGCAATGGCAAGTGACGAGGATTAGTTCCGTTATTCCCGCTCCAAATCTGGAGAGGGACAAAGGGGGAGGACAAGAGCTTCATCGCTCGACAGTCCGCAATGCATGGCGGTAACGCTTCCCGGAGGCGGGGACATGTCCGTCAACCTCCTAGTATTGCTTGAAAAATGTTCACACAGCTCCCTTTCGGGACTGGGTCTTCAGCTTTCAATACCCGACCCTCCGTTGAAACCACCAAAGCGTTGGATCCCGCGATCCCTAGTGCGGTCAACAGGTCTTCAACGGTGGCATTATCGGGGACTGACGTTTCCAGACCTTCCGAATGGCGATACGAGGGGAACCGCTCTCTCAAGGTACCGTAAAGTCTTACGTTTACTGCCATGAAGATTTCTTGCTTGATGATCCCCGTGCAGGGATGTGGGGCAAAGTGAGGAGCGCGGCGACGCGGCGAACTTTCAAGAAAGGGCTTGTACACGTCATCCCCGCGCGGGCGGGAGATCCGTCTTTGGATTCTAAACTACCTTGACGGCCACTTCCGCGGGGGACGACGGTCGAAGGGCTCATCCTTTGACCCGAACCGTTCTAATCTTATCTTCAGCCATGGCCCTTCGCTAGAAAGCTAAAGTGCGGTCGATTTCCGCGTCACTTACGGCAAAGACCCTATTGTGGGGAGGTAGAGGCTCCTCATGGAAGAATCGAGGCAGTCGGTCGTCCGATGGTGTAAAACCGGCACGCTTGTTGAAGTCCAGCTCGGCCTTGATTACCCGAATCCCGAGTGCCGGAATGTCCTCCGGCCCCAACCGGCAGCCAAGTTTGGCATTTATTGCTTCCAAGAGAGCTTCGCCGCCTTCGCCGCCCACCAGCGCGACGGCGGCCATAAAGCACATTCCTGTGCTATCGATGGCCGCCACCCCTATCTGAAGATTTCTCGAAGCCTCCACCTGTCCTTCCACCTCCAACGGATCGAGTTTTTGCTCAAGATACTCTCCAACGACGTTTCCCGCCGTGTGATCCGCGCCCATCGGACATGTGGCATATGTCACCCCGTTGCCCTGCATTGCACGCGGGTCATACGCGGCAATGCTCTGGCCCTTGACCACGGGGACTCTGGGGTTGTTGAAGTATTTGCCCACCGCGACGGGACCGTCTCCAAGGATCCTTCCGAATTCCGTCCCCTGGGCTATTTCTTCCACCATCTCGATGACTGCGGCTCCATCTCCGAACCGTTTATGACCGGCATCCATAGCCACGGCCACGGCCACCCCGGTGTTCATGGTATCGACGCCGATATCGTCGCACAAGAAATCAAGCCGAGCGATCGTGTCCAGATCGGCCACTCCGGTCATCCCCCCCATTGCCCAAATCGTCTCGTACTCCAACGAACTGGTGACATATTTCCCTTGTTCGTCGACGAATTCGTTGGAGCAATGAACGATGCACTGTGAGCAACCTACGTGCGCGGTCTTGCCTCCCCGACTCCGAATCATCTCCGCCATGGCTTCGCCGCTGATCTTTTCCCAGCCGTCGAGCCTTCCCTTCCTGGCATTGTACGAGGGAAACGCGCCCATTGCATTGACCGGCGCCACAAGACCGGCAGTACCAAGCGCAGCCATCATACCTCCGCTCATGGGATGGGCTCTGATGGCTTTCACTACCCTTTCGGCAGCCTTCTTGAAGGCTTCGGGGTCGGCCACGGCATCAGCGGCCGTTCCTCCTCGCTCGATTACGAGGGCTTTGAGTCCCTTGGCGCCCATGACCGCGCCCAATCCTCCGCGACCTGCGGCGCGACACGGACGCCCGTCAACATCCGATGCCTGTATGGAAGCGCTGCGCATCAGGCACTCGCCGGCAGGGCCGATGCACAGAACCGCGTTCCTCTTTCCAAACGTCAAGTGCATCGTATCCGTAAACGCGTAGGTTCTCATCCCTTTGTAATCTTTGGCCGGCTGAAGCCGGGCTTGTCCCTGCTTATCTATCCTGAGCAAGTACAACTCCCCATCCGGCGCCTGCCCCTCGACAACTACGGCGGTGATGCCCGCATGGGCCAGATCAGCGGCGGCCGTTCCCCCCGCGTTGCTTTCTTTGATGGTTCCGGTCAAAGGGCTTTTGGCTCCGATGGATATGCGGCTCGTGTTCACAATAGAGGCGCCGGTGAGGATACCCGGCGCAAAAATCAGCTTGTTTTC
>JAZDOF010000583.1:0-15346 GCA_043799015.1 Pseudomonadota bacterium
GGAAAAACAGATCGGCCGTGACGGGATCGCCGTAATAGTCAAACCGGAAAACCCTATTCAGGATCTGACGGTAGAGCAATTGAGGGGAATATACACCGGGGGAATCAAGAATTGGAAAGAGTTGGGCGGACAAGACTTGCCGGTTGATTTCGACCGGCTCTCACCTGAATGGTCTGAAACGGGGTGGTTCCGGAAACACGTCATGAAGGACGACCCTTACGGCGGCTCCGGCGACGTGCGGGATCGATTCCAAATGCTGATGGCCCACTTTTTCGAGAGCGGTCCGGGATCGATAGTGTTCATGAGCTACGGGCCCATCGAATATGTGAATAAGAGATTCGGCAAGGACCGGTACAAGATCGTAAGAGTTCGGACCGACGCTAATGTTACCGGTGTGGCGCCTTCCCAAGAAACCTGTGCCGACGGCACTTATCCCTTGGCCAGAGATATCTACCTGGTGTGGAACTCGAAGGATACATCGCCCGCCATCGGAAAATTCGCCGGCTACTGTGCGGCAAACGGCGTGCAACCCACGAAAATGGCCGGAGCGCGGGATTCAGCCGCCGCCGCTCGCTAGAGGCTCTGCCCGACCAAATACATTCCCTGTAATTGCCTCAGGCAGCGCCTGCCGGAACTACGGCGGGCCATGCCTATTTCGGGGGAACGTAACCATTCACTTACGAGGGGGGAAATTCCAATCCCAACGTGGCGCAGGCTTTCCAGCCTGCGAATTTTCTTAGTCCGATCTCGGCAGGCCGGAAAGCTTGCCTCACAAGAGTGAATGGTTATCGGGGGAACCGTTAGCAGCCAAGACGGCGTTCTCATGTCTGTGAAAACGTTCCTAGTGTGAATCAACCTGTGCCCCTTCAGTCCTACCGTCTTTCTGCCTCACCAAGACCAAACCACAAAGACACCCGGGCCCGAAGAGATCCGAAGACGCTTCACAAGGAACAACCAAAAAGTGAACGGCCATCGCTGATCAATCTATAAGAACCTCTGATTTCTTGGAGTTTTTGCGTCTTCGCCGTTTATTCGTTATTCGGCCCGGAGACGTTCCGGTTCGCCGCGTTCGCTGGTTGGTGCGGCCCATGTGAGCATGGCATGCGGGGGATTTGTTGTGCTATGATAACCACACTTGTGGGTGGCGATGTCGTAGACTTCGGCGGTAGCCGGTTTGGGCTTCATGACGGCCACAGTCCCGCGTTGGACGTAATTGACCGACCCTGGTGCTGTTTGCATAAGGAGACGACGCGGAGGACCCAGCCCAATGCTACGGAAGGAATTAATCGGACGGCATTGCCTTTGGAGGTCGGTACATGGCGATGGCGAATCCTATTATGGTACTGTATGTAGAGGACGATCCCGGCATAGCAAGATTGTTTCAGAAGAAGATGACGCTCTTGGGTTATCAGGTCGATCTGGCTTCGGACGGCCGCCGGGGGATCGACAAATGGCATTCGGGGGCTTACGACGTCATTGTCGTAGATCAGAACATGCCGGGGAAAACCGGTATCGAGGTAATCCGGGAGCTTGCCGGCGAGGAACGGATGCCTTGCGTGATCATGCTGACCGGGGGAGGGGACGAGAGCGTGGCGGTGGAAGCCCTCAAGCTGGGAGCTGCCGACTACCTGATTAAAGATACCGACCGCAGATTCCTGCAGCTCATTCCGTCGGTAATAGAGCAGTCCTTGAAGCGGCGACGCCTGGAAGAGGACAAGGAAAAGGCCGAGGCCGCTCTTCTCGATGCCAACGAAAGACTCCGCGATGCCAACGATAAACTCGAGGCTCGTGTAAAGCAGCGGACCGAGGATCTGGAGCGTGCCAATACGGAGCTCCGCAATGAGAACCTCACTCGCCTGAAGGCCGAAAGGGCATTGGAGACCAGGCTTCAACAACAGGCCGTTGCCGCTGAAGTCGGCAGACTGGCCCTCGGGACGCGGGAAGTGAGATCGCTTCTTTACGACGCTGCCTTGAACGTCGCAGGAGGCCTTGAGGTGGAGTACGCGGCCGTATTGAGGCACGTTCCCGACGCTGATGCCTTCATTATGGAAGCCGGAACGGGATGGGAGCACGGCGTAGTGGGCTCGGCCGCCATCCCCCTTCAGGAGAGCGGTCAGTGGGGATACACCCTCCTTTCGCCGTCTCCTGTGATCGTGGAGAACCTCAACGAGGAACACAGGTTTGACGGGCCGCAGCTTCTTCATCGGCACGGAGTAAGCGGAGGAATCAGTCTGATAATTCGAGGAAGGGAACGCTCTTACGGTGTCCTTGCGGCTCATGCCGTGGATCGCCGTCGATTCACCGTTCATGACGTGCATTTCTTGGAAGCGATCGCAAATCTAATTTCAGCCGCGGTTGAAAGGAGAGAGGCCGAACAAGAGATAAGAAACGCATATGACGAGCTCCAAGAAGCGCATCTGGACACGATTCACAAGCTTGCCTTCGCTGCGGAGTTGAGGGACGAGGAAACCGGCGACCACATCGTGCGCATGAGTTCTGTCAGCGCGCTTATTGCACGTAAATTGGGATTATCCCAAAAGCACGTCTACAATATTCTTCACGCGTCCCCCATGCATGACGTGGGGAAGATCGCCATCCCGGATGAGATTCTTAGGAAGAATGGGAAGTTAACCCATGAGGAATTCGCGATCATCAAACAGCATCCCGAAAAGGGGGCGAGGATCCTCGCGGGGTCCAAATCGGAGATGCTGCACCTGGCACAACAAATAGCACTTTGCCACCACGAGCGATGGGACGGGAAAGGCTATCCTCGTGGACTCAAAGGTGAGGCCATTCCCATTGAAGGCAGAATAGTGGCGCTGGCGGACGTGTTTGACGTGCTCATCTCCGAGCGACCTTATAAAGACCCCTATCCCGTCGATGTGGCAAAGGAGATGATCAGGCAGGGACGGGGGACCCAGTTTGATCCACATATCACGGACATTTTTCTGGACAACTTCGATGAAGTGCTCAAAATCCGTGAGGACAGGGCAGGGGAATCTTCTTTGTCGTTGATCGAATTCTCTTGGAGTGAAAGAGACCTCTTGGACGGCAACGGATTGAGCTCCGCCATCAGGGCCGTTTACGCCGGATAGTCTCAGGGTCCCGGCCCCGAGCGTCCAACAAACGGGGATCAACGAATGATGTTGCAAAGAGGCGTGCCGGGACGTACAATGGACTATACCAGGTATAGGTGGAGGATGCCGTGGAAGATCACAGGATAATTGCCAATGCTCCCGACTTCGGGAACGTTACGGTTTGCCCCGGGGGAGTGGTCCATATCAACCTTCCACATATGAGTCTTAAATTCGTTCCCTCCGACTTTGTGAAACTGGCAGACTTAATAGCTCAGGCCCATCGGAACTTCCAAGCCACATCAGGCCCGGGACCCGCAAAACCGCATCTCCATGTGGTCACAACCCCCAAGGCCAAAGAATTGCCGTCGTCCGATTCCACGGAGACCACCTGAACGCGCGAAGGAACTTCGTGACGGTTCGCCGCGACCTTTTCTCGAACGAGACGTTGTTGTATTTCAGCTCCAGCCGATGATTGCGCAGCTCCGGCCTCCTGCTCGACGAACCTATTAGTCCGCCGGCTTCTCGGCGATCGCCGGGTCGGGCCGGCTTTGTATGACGATGGGCTGCCGCCTCCTGACAAAAAACTAACCCGTTCCTCATAGTGGTCTAAAGACCATGTAAGAACGTGCCGGTATTATGACGGACCGATTTCCTTTTCCGGATTACCGATGCCGCCGATACGCCGGGCCTGAAGATGCCGTTTCACGACTTCAGGTTCTCGTTTACGGCCGCCTGACGGACTATCGACCCGACTTGAAGCAATCCGGATAGAAGGAACGGCACTAAGAATTCCATTCCTCCGACGACGATTTCGGACTCGGACCACAGTGGCTGCGAGTGAAAAGCATAGGTACCGCGGGCCGGTGAACCCGATTTGGTGCCTGGAGGTGCAAGTGTTGCCTGAACAACCTGTAGGCAAAAACATCATTCGACTCGCGGCCGATTCCGAAACGCCCGATTGGGAACCGGGGGAGGAGATCACCGAATGGGATCACGCGGTCTATCGTCGTCTTGTTTCCGTCGAACTGTCCCCTGAACAGCGGGCTTGGCTCGTTGAACCTACGAAGTGCCGGCCCAAGCAGAAATCCGTGTTGGCCATTCACTGGCACCCCGAATACATACCTTTGGATCTTGTGGTCCGGCGAGTAAAGGCCACGTTTCCCGAAAAAGAGAATGAGCTCGTTATCCCCACGCAACACAATATCCTGTTGTCGTTGGACGGGTATTCAGGCGTTGAAGTGGACTGCTACGCCCCGGAGTTCAATCGAAAGATCCAGTTGTTGCTGCACTTCAAGGAATCCGAAGCCGACAAGGCGCATGTTCTTAGGTCCATGCTGGCTCATACGTTTCAGTACCGTTCCGGACAACTATTTGAATTTATTGACAGCATCGTGAATCCAGCCTTTGAAGACAGGCTGAATGAAGCCGTCGCGGAAACGGGCGCAAACGAAGAGGTGATCCGGTTTGCACGGCTTCATGCCGACAAGATGAGAAGACTCATCGAGCTTAATGAGTCGACTACGCCCGCGGAGATGATCAAGAACAAGCTTCTATCGGAATACTATCGCGCACTGGCTGAACATCACAGCGAATTCGTGGTGAATCGAGCGCTTCAACTCATAAAAGCGGTGAAGGCCATAGTGAAGAGGAATTTCAGCCTGGAATATTTCTATAACGTTCACGAGATCATCGAAGAAACCCGCAGCCTAGGCGGGGGGGTGGTGGTACCGCACCCGGAGCAATTCTGGCCTGTGCTCTTGGCCGACTACGGAGTTGACGGCTACGAGGTGTGGAACCCCCAGTCGAGAGAATATACGGAATTCCTAATAAATGTGGTCAACAAACAAAACAGGGGTCGATCCAGGGGTAGGAGTCTTCTCATTTTCATGGGAGACGATACCCACATGGGTGAAAAGGCAAAACCTCCGGCGTCTCGCGACCCCGACAGCGCCGCGCGGGAAGTCGGAGTTCAGCCTGCATGGGATGACTTCGCCATTCGCAAGAGTCTCATCGTAGCCAATGCCGGCAGGAACAAAGCCATCACCGAATACACGGCGAGATTGGGTTAGAAAATTCCACCATCAAGAGAGGTCGTCATGTCCGCCGAGGAAGACTTTAAGCATGAGTCACTACAGGATTGTAACTCGATTGTTGCCTATTTTCAGGCCCTTTGCGCTTGCTTCGAGAACAAGGCGCTCCTTCTGTCCAGTGACGGCAAACGGTTCATAATGAAGCCCCAAGGATCGATTGAAATGGAGGTTGACGCGAAGCGCAAGGGTAACCGCTCAAAACTCAATATCAGGCTCAAATGGACGGAAACCGAAATGGAAGGGGACCTGCAGGTGAAGCCTTTTGAAATCGCGGTAGTCGGCAAACTGTGAGGCGTTTTGTGAAGCCCCCCAAGAAAAACATTAAGATAATACGGGAAAATTTCCGATTCATCATAGTAGAGGTGACAAAGCAGGTCGAGGACACTCTGGAGTTGTTGGAAAACCCGTCGCAGGCCCTGCTCGAAAAGATATACGGCCGGGATGACTATATAGATGGGCTCAAGGGGCTTATCGAGGATAAGTGCTTTTCCCAAATATTCGCTCCTGGAGAGTTGTCCAAGAAGTCCACGGACCTGATTCGCGCCATAGCCATAATAGCGACGAACCTGGAACGAATCGCGGATTTTGCCGTAAATGTAGCAGGACAATCCAAGTATTTCACGCAACGGGATTTTATTGCAAGGTACGATTACGGCGTTTTCTTTACCGAGGTCTTGACCGCTTTGGGCGCCGTTTCGGGAGCGATACGCTATGGCGACTCCGCGGCCGCATTACGCATATGCAGGTGCGAGGCGACCTTGGACGAATTGTACAAAGTAAACCTCGACAGGATCCTGGAGGAGCTTAAGACGGGAAAAGAAGTCGGCAACGTTCTGACGGTGCTGTTCATCCTGCGCTACCTGGAACGCATGGGGGATTCGCTGCTGAATATCGGCGAAGCGATTCTGTATGCGCTATTGGGGGAAAAGCTCAAGATCCGTCAATTGGAGGCCCTCCGAGAGGCCCTTGGATCGTCCGGACATGAAATCGCCATTGGGGAAATGGAATTCGAGTCGATATGGGGCCATCGGTCAGGGTGCAGGATAGGGATTGTAAGGAACGCCGGGTCAGCGGAATCGGGTACCAAGTTTATCTTCAAGCAGGGAAAACTCAAGAAGCTTCAACAGGAAAAGGAGCGTCTTGAGTCCTGGGAAGACGCCATGCCCGGTCTCGTTCCCAAGGTCGTAGGGTTCCATACGGACGGCCCCAATGCATCGCTCTTGTTGGAGCATCTTTCCGGCTGCACGTTCCAGGAATTGCTGGGCTCGCTCGATTGGGACATAGTTGAGAATGCACTGTTCCTGGTCAAAGAAAATGTCCTCAGCCTTTGGCGTTCCTCCAAGGTTCCGGAGACGTTTCGGTCCGATTGCGTCGAACAGATAAGGCAAAGAATGATGGACGTGTATCACATTCACCCTTGTCTGCGCACAGGATCGGTGCGTATCGGCGAAATGGAAGTACCGTCCTTCGAGGAGCTGATTGCGGATACCGAGGAAAGCGAAGCGCTCCTGTCGGCTCCTTTCAGAGTGCTCATCCACGGGGATTTCAACGTGGACAACATACTGTACGATCATGCAAAGCAGCGCGTACATTTCATCGATGTTCACAGATCTGAGCTTGCGGATTATGTGCAGGATGTGTCGGTTTTCGCCGTCTCGAATTTGAGGCTTCCGGTTTTTGATCAGCGTCGTCGAAGACTGTTGAACGCGGTCATAGCCGATTTTCTTGAGTTTGCGAAAAACTTCGCCCAGGACAATGGAGATGAGCTTTTTGAAGCGCGGCTCGCATTCGGTTTGGCGAGGTCGCTCTTTACATCCACGAGGTTCGAATTCAACGGGGAATTTGCCAAATCAATGCATTTGAGGGCGGTATACATCCTTGAAAGGCTTCGTGACCATGGGACCAAGCCGTGGTCCGAATTCCGAACCACGTACGATTTTTTGTTTATATAAGGGGCACGGTGTAACCTATGCTGAAGATAGGAGTTGTCGGAGTGCCGGGTTCGTGGTCGTCCGAGCGGCTGGCTGAGGCGCTGGCGAACCGGTCCGGGGCAGGAACGATAGTAGACATGGAACGTGTAACGCTCGACTTGGAGACGGGCGAAGTCGTGAGCCCCTACGGCTGCCTTGAAAGTTACGACGGGCTGGTGGTGAAGAAGCTGGGGCCCCTCTATTCACCCGATCTGCTGAACAGACTGGAAATTTTACGGTTCCTGAGCGAGGGAGGATTGAGGGTATTTTCCGGTCCCACGAACATAGGGCAGGTGCTGGACCGCATGTACTGCACGGTAAGGTTGGAGCTGGGCAATATCCCCATGCCCCCCACGGTAATCACGGAAAGCACGGCCGACGCGGAGGACGCTGTCCGGAGGTTCGGAAGGGCCGTCCTGAAGCCTTTGTACACCTCTAAGGCTCGGGGAATGCTGGTTGTCGACGCAGGCCCAACGGCACGTCCAACCATTGAACGGTTTCGCGATGCCGGCAATCGTGTCATGTACGTGCAGAAAATGGTTACGTTTCCGGGAAAGGACCTGGGGCTCGTGTTCCTCGGGGGCAGGTATATCGGCACATATGCGAGGGTAAAAAACGGGCATTCATGGAATACCACCACGGTTTCCGGAGGACGGTACGAACCGTATACTCCGTCGGACGAGGTCATTGAGTTGGCGGCGCAGGCCCAAGACCTTTTCAAGCTTGATTTCACCTGCGTGGACATTGCGGAAACGTCCGAAGGACCGATGGTTTTCGAGGTCTCCGCGTTCGGAGGTTTTCGCGGCCTGTACGAGGCATGGAACATATCTGCGGCGGACATGTATGCCGAATTCGTAATAAGGCAGTTGAGCGAATGAAACAAGAGCAGGACGGTTTCAGCGCAATCGCATCATCGGTGTCGTGCGGGTTCCCGGTCTCGGCGACACTCAAGCTGAAGTTCGGAGATTGCCGCATAGGCCTCAGGTCGAATTCCGAGCCGTTGGTTGAAAAGCTGCGCGGCTATTATCGGGACTACATTTTAGGCCACGAACCGGTAGATATCACCATTGACGCCTATGAGACTCCGCCTCCTCTTGTGGAGCGGGAATTCATCGTGAAACCGCCCGACCCCGGCAAGAACAAGATTAAGGAAGAGTATGTCGATTTCCCATCGGGACGCATTGTTCGCAAACGGCTTACGGGAATGCTGTTCCTGTTCGGCGGCTGCACCAACATAGCGGTGGGGCAGTGCGTGGAGAATTACAATCAGGTGGTCAATTTCATAAATAACAGGTTCATTCAGTGGCTGTTGTATCGGGGAGGCCGGCTCTTCCATGCGGCAGCCGTAGCCGTCGACGGCCGCGGTCTTGCCTTGGCGGGGTTTTCGGGGATGGGAAAATCAACTCTGGCACTGCATCTGATGAGCGAAGGGGCAAAATTTGTCAGTAACGACAGGTTGTTGCTCATGAACCACAAGGGCGGGACGCACATGTGCGGAGTGCCGAAGCTCCCCAGGATCAACCCTGGGACGGCCCTGAACAATGATCGTTTGGCTGGGGTCATGTCGCCGGAGGACGTGGAAAGGTTCGCACGGTTGGACGCGAACGAGCTCTTTCACCTCGAACACAAGTACGACGTGATTCTCGAAGAATGCTTCGGCGCGAACAGTATGATCCAAAAGGCGGCAATGCTGGCCTTGGTGGTTATCAACTGGGGTGGGTCGCGTCAGCCCACGACACTGAAAAAGGTGAATTTGGAGGAAAGGGCCGACTTGTTCCCGGCATTCATGAAGAGCCCAGGCCTGTTCTTCCAAGATCTCGGCTCCACGCCTCTTGACTACTCTGAGGCGGCCTACCTCAAGAGCCTTGAAGGATGCCCCGTCTACGAATTGTCGGGCGGAACGGATTTTGTCTCGGGAACCAAGCTTTGCCGCGCTATCCTACGGAGGGATCTTCTTTGAAACCGTAATCTCGCCGTAGGTTAGAGCAATGAGCAGCAAGATTAAGATATCACGCACCGTTAAGATCCCGGACCCTCTTCGGCTTGCCAGGTACGAACGGGTCCCCGAGCTGGGGCCGAAGATACTGTTCTTCAGCGGGGGCACGGCCCTTGCCGGCTTGAGCCGTAAGCTGGTCCGTTTCAGTCACAACTCGATTCATATCATGACCCCATTTGATTCCGGCGGCAGTTCCGCTCAACTTCGGCATGCCTTCGCAATGCCTTCCGTCGGTGACTTGCGAAGCCGGTTGATGGCCCTTGCGGATCAATCCGTGAAAGGAAACCCCGATATCTTTCGGCTGTTTGCTTACAGGCTTCCCAAGGACAAAAGCAACGCGGAATTGAAGGAGCGACTGAAGCTGATGGTAGACGGGAAAGATCCGTTGATCGCGGATATTCAGTACCCCATGCGGAAGATCATCAGAACGCACCTGCGGGTTTGCCGGGATATGCTCCCCGAGGCATTTCATTATAGGGGCGCGAGTATCGGAAACCTGGTGTTGGCAGGAGGATACCTCGCCAACGGAAGGCATATAGATCCGGTAATCTTCCTTTTCTCGAAACTGGTCGAGGTCAGGGGGGCCGTGAGGCTGCTACTGAACGCGGATTTGCACCTCAAGGCCGAGCTAAGCGATGGACGGACCCTGGTGGGCCAGCATCTCCTGACGGGCAAGGAAGTCCCGCCCATTGGAGTCGGGGTCCGAGACGTTCACTTGGCGAGAATCAGGGAGGATGGGACCGTAGAGCCTATTGAAATAGGAATCAGGCCGAAAATCGCGCGCCTTATCGGAGAAGCGGAACTGATTTGCTACCCGATGGGAAGCTTTTACTCGAGCGTCTTGGCCAACCTCCTCCCGAGAGGCGTGGGAAGAGCCATAGCCGAGACGGACTGCCCCAAAGTGTATATTCCAAACACGGGGGTTGACCCGGAGCAGTACGGCATGACTGTGAAGGACTCGGTGGATGCCTTGCTCAAGTACCTCCGAAGAGACTGTGGAGGACCCGTGCCCACCGAGAAGCTGTTGAACATCGTGCTGCTGGACGCTCAAAACGGTGCTTATCCCCATGGGATAGACATTGAAGGGCTGTGTGGTTCGGATGTGCAGATCGTAGACACCGCACTGACGGCTGAAGCCGACAGTCGATTCTTGGATTCCAATCTGCTGATATCAGCTCTCTTATCGTTGATCTAGGCCGTAATGCAGGCCTCCGTCGAGGCGATTGGGGTTCTGTTGACATCAACCATCATAATACCGTTGAGGAGGATCAGATGAGCAAACAGGAAGTCGTGGTCAAGAAAACATTGGAGATGGACAAGGCGATCCAATACCTACAGGATATTGTGGACAGCCTAAAGGCGGGAAGGATTTGTGTGGAACACCAGGGACAGAGCGTCTTCCTTACGCCGGCTCAGGTTGTTGAAGTGGAGTTCGAGGCGACAAAGAAGAAGAACAAGGAAAGGATAGAGCTGGAGATAACTTGGCACTCGTCTGAGAAGATCAGCACCGGAGAGGACCTTAGTATTTCCCCCAAGGAGCCGCCGGTGGAATTGCCTGAGTGCCCGGAAAGCGACCGAGCGGAAGAGGACCCGGGCGATCAGGACCCATGTGAACGTCATTAGGCGGTGATCATTGTCTGAGGAAAAGAAAGAAAAACTCAAGAGGGTCGTTTCACCCGAGGAAGCCGCCGCGTTGCTGAGAGACCTCGCCGAAAAACTGGAACGCGGCTTCTTTCTTATGGCAGATTCGACCTTCGAAATCGGGAGCCGTTTGGTCTTTGAGCAAAGCCTAAAGCTCAAGCCCGAGAAATGCTCCATGAAGTTGAAAATCACCGCGTCGGACACGGTCTCGCCTACGGTTTCGGAGCGATCGGCGGGCGATCTCGCTGCGGGTCGGCAGGGCGAGGGCGACACTCGCTCCTTCAAGGACCTGAAAAGAAACATGAAGAAGAGCTTCAAGCTCATCAAGTCCGCGCTGGAATCGGGAGTTCTTCCTTCCATCGGAATAGTGAAGGGGTTTTGCTCGGACGGGGAAGAAATGACCGCATGGAATCGATCACTAGACGATCCGTCTTACCAAGCCTTTTCGGATCGGACCAAGGACCTCGTTTCGGCAGTGGAAAGCGGATCACGCGACGACGCCTCCGCCGTAGTAGTTGATCTGGAAAGCATGGAGAAGATATGCCACGGTCGAAAGCGTGGGTGATCCTTAATACGGATGCCCTTTAATGATACGGCCCGGGGAGGGATTTCCTTTCGGAGAATCCCTTCTCGTAGGCTCAAAGAAAATCGACCAGCCCTGCAAAGAGCCGCAAACACGTCTGACGACCGGAGGAAGGATCGCCGGCCGAGATGCCTCCGAAGGGACAGGTAGAATGATCGTTGCCTATGTGCGAACCGGGAAGGGAATCGAGCCGGTGCCGTTGAAGGACGTCTCCGACTTCCCGAAAGCTACTGTTTGGCTCGACCTGTTGGGGCCGTCAAAGAGCGAAGAAGCGCTCATCGAAGCGTTCCTGGGTATCGAGGTGCCCACAAGCCGGGAGATAACCGAGATTGAGGACAGCAGTCGTTTCTACAAGCTGGACGGCACCATCTATTTGACCGCATCGTTGCTTGTGCGTCCCGAATCGGAGCAGCCCGAGGCCACGGACATTCGATTAATCCTAACTCCCACGACGGTCATATCGGTTAGGTATGTGGATTCCAGGCGGTTCCGGTCGTTTACCTCACTACTGACACTTGAGGGAAATCGCACGCAATCCAGCGACGGACTCATGGAGAGGATGCTGGAGCTGATGGTCGATGACCTTGCCGACGGTATCGAGGCCACGGCACTGGATTTGGACCGCTTGGCCCATAGGGTTTATTACACGGGGCCCACCAACAACGGCGGTCAAAACGGCGGAACCGACGTGGACCTCAGGCAAACCATAACCGAAATAGGGAAATACGGCGAACTGGTTAGCGAGGCCCGCTTAAGCGTCCAGAACATGCATCGTCTTCTGATATTTCTCTCCCAGTGTGATGAGGAATGGTGGCATCCCGATACGAAACCGAGACTTCGACCGCTTATTCGCGATGTTCGCTCGCTCATCGAGCATGCGGCATTTCTTGCCAACCGGGTCAATTTCATCCTTGACGGGACCCTTGGTATGGTAAACATCGAACAGAACAATATCATCAGGATTTTCTCCGTGGTGTCCGTGGTCCTCATGCCTCCCACTCTCGTTGCAAGCATCTACGGGATGAACTTTAGGCTCATGCCCGAACTCCAGTGGAGCTTTGGGTATCCCATGGCCGTCATCCTCATGATCATTTCCGGTATCCTTCCGCTATTGTATTTCAAGCGCCGGGGATGGCTGTGACGCGGCCGTGATATATGCGTCGCCGCTGATGTCCGTGGCCGAGAGTATTGTTTTGTTTTTCCGGCGCCCCCCCCCCTGTTTCACCCGCCTCCACAAGACCGGCCGAATATCGGATACGCATGAATACTCCATAACACCACCGACCACGGGTTGTCTCTTGTGAACGTCATGTGAACACCGGGATAGAGATTCCTAACCGGTTATCATAAGAGTTTCTCAAGAAGGGTGCCGGCGGCGACCAACGGAGGCCGACGCCGCTTCGAAGTCTTGGTAATGGGGATCCGGTGGAAGGACCTTCATTCAAGCAGGCCTTTCCACTTGAATGCCGCGTCTCGATCTACACATTACCCCCGGCGTTGTTACCCAGCCGCGTGGAAGCGGTCATAAGGTCATACCAGGTGACTTCGTCCAGGTTGAAGACAAGCTTATTTCCCTTCTTCACCGCATCATGGAAACCGGCCAATCCTGTGAGGGGTTCCGGATGCGTCGCACCTTCCGTATTCAGCGGAGTGCAGAGATCCGTGGCCCGGATTTCATCCATATTGAACACAAGCACCAGGCCGTCGGTGAGGTTCTCTTGATACCCGTAAAGGCCCGTTACCTGCTGTGAGGTACCGCGGGGAGAGTCGTCTTGGCCGCCGAATTCATGTTCGTGGTTATGACCGCGGGAACCATCGAATTCGGCGGAGACGTCAAATGGTGAATTCCCTTCCACGCTCCCGGGCCGATGGGGCCTGAACTCGATGCCTTCGTCGCTCGGCTGCCAAAAATCGGGATTGCCAAGATCCGGAGGAAGCCCGTCACCCAATCCGGAGGACGACCCGGAAGAGGACGGCGTTCCCAGGTCGCCCAAGCTCCCTGGGGAGGAAAGCGGCGAACCGGTTCTATCGTGATTCCCGTCTCCGACCGTGTCCCCGGTGTCCGTCGTTGCCGGTAGACCGATGATAGTTATCGGTTTGTCGGCAAAGACGGTCCCGTTTCCGTCGCTTACGGCAACGTGAACGTTTATGGCTCCGCCGGCCGTTGAGCCGGGGGTGAAGCCCACATTGGTGAGGACGGTATTAACGTCCGATATGGACCCGGTCACGGTCCATACGCCATTGATGAAAGTCGGGGATGCTCCGCCGAAGACGGGCACGGACAGGACCCCGGCCGAGGGATCGGACAACGTCAAGGTTACGGTAATCCTGTCGGTGTCCACATCGGAGACGATCATATTGGTGAGATCCAGACCTACACCGGGCGTTGCGGATTCAGGCACTTCCGCCAACCGGACGGCGGGAGCATCATCCACACTGTTTACCGTGATGCCGCCTGTTTGGACGTTCCCGCTCCAGACAGCCCCGTCACTCACTTGATACGAGAGCGAGGTCGAGCCGTTCCAATTCTCATGCCCCAAGTACTTGACGTTGCCTCCTACGGCGTCCGCCCAATCGATTTCCCGACCGGCCGCAATTTCTTCACCCGGATCGACGACGTTGTCGCCATCCGCGTCCAGGAAGAGCGTGCCGTTTTGCGGCAGCGCCGTTACCCGCACAACGGCCGCCTGGTCACCATCCGGGTCCGTGTAATTCCATCCATCAACCACAACGGCCGTGTCCTCCGCGCCGGTCACGGTGAATACGCCGGCCGCGGGGGCTTCGTTTACGTTGTTTACAGTAATGGTGAACACCTTCTCGTAGGTGCCGCCGTTTCCGTCATCAACCATTACCTTGATCGAGTAAGAACCCTTAGCTTCGTAGTCGAACCCTTCCACAGTCCTTAGCTCATTATTCACGATCCGGAAGAAGTCGGCATCACCGAATCCGGGAACTACGCTATACGTCCAAACAGGTCCTCCATCCTGGTCGGTCGAGTCGAATGAGCCGATGAGAGTGTCTGCGGGTTGGTTTTCGTCGACTTCGGTATTGGTCAAGGATATGTCGGTGGGGCTTTCATTGGTTCCCACCACGGTGACGACGATGCTGTGGGATGTTCCGTCGTCGGAGAGTACGGTGAAGGAATCGGTAACCGTTTGCCCGTCGGAGAGGCTCTGAACCACGGAATCCGCGTTGTTGAGGGTATAGGTCCAGGCTCCGCTCGTGAGCAGGGTGAGTGAGCCATAGGTGCCCGGTTGGTCGGTGAGTGCCTGGAATGCGTCGGGGTCCGCGTGATCGGGATCCGTTACCGTAAGGGTCCCGGTCGCGGTGAGCGTAACGTCTTACTTTACCGAACCCGTGTCAGTACCTGCGATAACCGCGGGTTCATTCACGGGAGTCACCGAAACCGTCTCCACAGCCGCCGTGCTTGTGACATCGCTTTGGTCGGTGACCTTGAACTCGATGACCCTGGCGGTGGTATCCGGAGTATCCGAGGTATTGTTGAACTTGACGCCGGAGAGGGCTGCCTCGAATTGCGCTTCCGTGGGCGTCCGACCCGATTGGGCGGTCAGGGTCAATACGCCCGTGCCGGCGTTGTAGGAGCCGTGGATCTCCGTAGTATCAGTGAACAGAAGCTCGTCTCCGTTTTTCAGGTTGGTGATGGTCACCGTTGCGCTCTTGGGGTCCGTCAAGTCGACATCCGTAATCGCAACGCTGCTGTTGATCACCACCGCATGGGCCTTGGTATCCGAACCCGCCATCTCGGTGAATGCAGGCGACTGGTCCGTCACCGATATGGTGGGCGGATCGTTTACCGGTATCACCTTCACCACTGCCGTGGCCGACTGGCTTGTTGCTCCGGAAGCATCTTTCACCTTAAAATCGATGGTCCTGTCCGTCGAGTCAGGCGCCTCGGAGGTATTCCTGAAGGTTATGCCGGCAAGAGCTGCCGCGAATTCCGCTTCGTTAGGAGTCTCTGCGGATTTTGC
>JAZDOF010000588.1:0-4092 GCA_043799015.1 Pseudomonadota bacterium
GCATTGGCAATGGCGGGCGCAGTCGGTATAAGTGCCGGCTCCCCGACGCCCTTCGCTCCGAAAGGCCCCGACGGTTCGGGGTCCTCTATTATAACGGTCGTTACGGGGGGAACATCCGCGCACGTGGGAATGTGGTAATCCTTCATGGATTCCGTGACCCCCGGAATGTACTCTTCCATCAAGGCCATACCGATGCCCATAGCCACGCCGCTGTTTATCTGTCCCCGCACGTTTTCCGGGTGGATGGCCTTGCCGACGTCGTGGGCCGCGACCACTCTTAGGACCGTCACCTCGCCCGTGAGCACGTCTACTTCAACTTCCGCCATCTGCGCGGCGTAGGCGTATGCCCCGTACGGGACGCCTTGGCCCGTATCCGGATCAAGGGGCACCGTGTCGGGGTCGAAATAGCCCTGCCATGACAGAGGGATGCCGGTCTTGTACGCCCGCTGGGCAATGCGTTGGAAGCTTACGGACACGTCAGGGTCGCGTACGGACCGGACTTCGCCGCTGGTGAGGACAAGCTCTCGGCGATCGGTGGACGCAATCATTGCAGCTTCGCTCAAGAGCACGTCAGCCAGTTTCCGCGCCGCGTCCAACACGGCATTCCCCGATATGTAGGTCTGACGACTGGCCGAAGTGGCCCCTGCACTGGTGGTGTGCAAAGTGTCGGCAGTAACGAGCCTAATGCTTTCAGGGTCGAGCCCCAGGGCTTCGGCCGCGATCTGACGCAGCACCGTGCATGAGCCTTGCCCTATGTCGGCCGCGCCGCTGAACAGCGTTACCCTGCCGTCACGGTCCAGTTCGACCCTTGCGGTTGACGGGTTTCTCATGCCGGTATTGCCTATGCCGTACCACATGGCCCCGATGCCGGTTCCCCGTCGTGAATGAACGGAACAGGCGGCTGAATTCGCTGCATGACTTTCACGATAGTACGGCGCGATCGCCTTCAGGCATTTGCCGATCCCCACTCCGGCAGAAAGCTGCTGCCCTGTCTGAGTGACGGAACCCACCCTAAAACAGTTGCGCAGGCGGATTTCGACGGGATCTATTTGAAGTGCTTCGGCCAGCAGGTCCATCTGCGATTCGTGCGCAAAAGCGATCTGCGGCACGCCGAACCCTCTCATGGCCCCGGCAATGGGATTGTTGGTGTACGCAAGCGTAGATTCCACGTATACGTTCGGAACTTCGTACGGCCCGCAGGCGTGAGCGGCCACTCTCGTACAAACGGCAAGGCCGTAGGACGCGTATGCTCCCGTATCACCGACGACGCGGACGTCAACGGCGATAAGCCTGCCGTCCGAAGTGGCCCCACTCTTGTATCGTATCCTCATGGGATGGCGTTTGGCGGTGCATAGGAACGCTTCCTCGCGGGAATAAACCATCCGGACGGGTCTACGCAAGTGATGCACGGCCAGGGCGATGAACCCCTGCACGTTAAGGTCGAGTTTGGAACCGAAGCCTCCGCCGGTCGCCGCCTGTATTATGCGCACCAAGCGCTCGTCCAGGCCCAGCAAGTCCGCGACGTCTTTTTGATCATAGTGGGGATTTTGCGTCGAGGCATGGATGACGATGGTCTCGTCATCGCCGAGGTAACCCAATCCTGCGTCGGGTTCCAAATAGGTGTGCTCGATGTGTGAAGTGGTGTACACCCTTTCGATTACCACATCGGCTTCCTCGAAGCCCTTGTCGGGGTTGCCCCGTTTTACGACCTTGCGGACAAGAAGGTTGCCTCCTTCGTGTATTTCCGGGGCCCCCTGTCTAAGAGCCTCTTCCGGGTCGAACACCGCCGGCAGATCCTGATATGTGCAGCGTATCCGACGAAGGGCTGCTTCGGCCGCGTCGGGGGATTCCGCAGCCACCAGCGCTATGGGGTCCCCGACATGACGGACCTTGCGGTGCGCCAAGAGCCGTTGGTCCTTGTTGATGATGCCGTAACGGTTCCGGCCGGGTATGTCCTCGGCCGTGAATACCCCGACGCAACCCGGAACCTCTTTGGCCACGGACACGTCGAGTTCCCTGATTAGAGCGTGGGGCCTATCGCTTCGAAACGCGGCCAGGGTCAATACCCCATCCGTTTCCATGTCCGCAGCGTAAAGGGCCTTGCCGGAAAGGCGGGACCCGGCGCCGACTCTTCTTACGCTTTTACCTATGGAACGGTATTCCCGTCGGTCCTTCTTTTGTCCGGGCACGGCTACACATCTCCGAATAATTCATACAACGCCTTGGTAACAAGCCCCTCCACGGCCGGCTTCTTATACTCGGTGGAGGGACGGACGCCGCTGTGGCGGATCATCTCCGCTGAAACCATTTCCGCTGCCTCCCGTACTAGGACTTTGGTCGGCCGTTTACCGACAAGATGCGTCTCAGCGGCCTTCATCCTTGTGGGCGAAGGGGTCACCGAGCCCACGGACATGCGAATATCCGTAACGGTGCCGTCCGCGTCTACGCAGGCCATCGCGGCTATGTTTATTCTAGCTATGGACAGGGCTTTTCGTCGCGCGACGCGATGAAACGAAAAACGAACACCTTCGGGTGCCGCGTCCAGGAGGAACTCGACGATAAGTTCGCCCGGCCTCAACGAAGTCCTGTACGGCCCGGTTATCAGTTCTTCCACCGGAACGACCCGTTCGTCGTTTTGCGAACGGACCAGCGCTCTCGCCCCGTGAACAACCAACGACGGAACCCCGTCCGCGGCCGGCGAGGCGTTGGCGACATTGCCTCCCAGAGTGCCCGCGTTCCTGATTTGAACGCTGCCGATATGGCGGCAGCCGCGGGCCGCCACGGGGGCATAGGCTAAGACCAGGGGATCGCGTATCAGTTCGGTGAACGTCACCGCGGCCCCGATGCGGAGCAACCCGTTTTCCATGCCGACGGAACGCATTTCCGACAATCGGGATACGTCCACCACACATTCGGCCGCGAGTGTCTCTTTCCTGACGGCTATGCCGAGATCCGTCCCGCCGGCGAGGACTGCGGCTTTTCTACCGTGTTCGTCCAGGACGCCCAGGGCCTCCTTCAGTGATCGGGGTCTAATGTAGTTAAATCGCGATCTCATTGACCTCTAGCTCACAGCCTCCCTGCGGGAGGACTTGGCGGCCGCATCGAGTACGGCGTCCACGATTTGTTGATACCCGGTACAACGGCAGAGGTTCCCTGACAGGGCTTCTACTACATCCGCCCTAGAGGGTTCGGGGTTATCATCGAGGAGGGCTTTTGCGGACAAGAGGATTCCCGGGGTGCAAAACCCGCATTGCACCGCACCATGCGACATGAATGCCTCCTGAAGGGCATGGTACGAATCTCCTTCGCTTAACCCCTCCACGGTGACGACTTCCCGGCCTTCCAATTGGGGCGCGCACATGAGGCAGGAATTGTAGGCCTTACCATCCACAAGTATGGTGCACGCTCCGCACTCGCCGATGCCGCACCCTTCCTTGGTCCCCTTCAGGTGCAGCTTTTCCCTGATCACGTGAAGGGCCGACTCATAGGGTTCCACGTCGAGCGTGACGGGCCTACCGTTGATCTTGAACGCTATTGTCATGGGAATGACATCCGAATCCCGCAATTCGGGCCTCCTGTCGTAGAGCTGCTATAGAGAGTTTCAGAATTACGCTTACAGCGGTTGCCGAAATTAATGTCCGTTTGACGGCTCGACCGGTGTCTTTGTTTCCGACTGCAAATCCCCCCTACCCCCCTTTACAAAAGGGGGGTAATCGTGCGTCCTCATGGAGCATTCCCCTCCCCTTACCGGGCTCCCGGTAAAGGGGGGTTGGGGGGGATTTGGCTTTACCGGACAAAACTTTCGGCAACCGGTATAAATGGTTTTACGGACTACCGGCGGTCGCTCTCGTAGCACGCGGCATGGGAAAACCGTTTGCGACCCTTCCGGGAGTATCCATTCAGTCTCGTGGGGCAGGCTTTCCAGCCTGCCGAGGCTCTATCCGACAAAATCCGCAGGCTAGAAAGCCTGCGCCACGTTGAGAGGAGATTTTCCCGCTCATAAGTGAATGGTTGCTTCCGAGGCTACACCCACCGAGCCGTTACCGTCTTTTCGTCCAAGAACAACCTCATGGAAGCCATGCGGCTCTTGGC